>JBDLHX010000021.1:0-28043 GCA_039715165.1 Actinomycetota bacterium | reverse complement strand
GCGCCGGATACGGGGACTGCAACCCTGGGTATGGAGAAGGGCTAGCCTCGGCGGCCATGTTCACTCGACTCAAGTGGTTCGCTCTCGGATCCGCCGCGACGGTTGGAGCCGGCGTCTACCTCGGTGGCAAGGTGAAGCTCGCCAGAGAGCGCATCACCCCCGAAACGATGGCCAGGGCCGGGGCAGTGACCGTTGCCGGGCTCATGAACGCAACCGGCCGCCGGATGCAGCGAACCGATCTCGAAGAAGAGCCCGAGGGCGCAGATACGGGGCAGGGCTAACCTCCGGCCCCCATGGACTCCAACCAAATCCGACGAATCTTCCTCGACTTCTTCGCCGAGCGCGATCACACGATCGTGCCGTCCGCGTCACTCATACCGATCGACCCGACGCTGCTGCTCACGAACGCCGGAATGGTCCCCTTCAAGCCGTACATGCTCGGCGAGGAGACGCCCCCGTACGCGCGCGCCGCGACCGTTCAGAAGATCGGAAGAACCGTCGACATCGACATCGTCGGTACCACCGCCCGCCATCTCACCTTCTTCGAGATGCTCGGGAACTTCTCGTTCGGTGACTATTTCAAGGAGGAGGCCATCGCCTGGGCCTACGAGTTGATCACCGAGGAGTACGGGATCGATCCCGAGCGCCTCTGGTACACGGTCCATCACACTGATGACGAGGCGGCGGAGATCTGGATCGACGGCGTCGGTGTCCCTGCGGAACGCGTCCAGCGTCTCGAGAAGGACAACTTCTGGCAGATGGGTGTCCCCGGTCCGTGTGGGCCGTCTTCTGAGATCTTTTTCGACAAGGGGCCCGAGTACGGCGAAGCCGGCGGTCCGGCGGTCGACGACGAGCGTCACGTCGAGATCTGGAACCTCGTGTTCATGCAGAACATTCAGGACAAGCCCTACCACGTGGTCGGTGATCTGCCGGCGAAGAACATCGATACCGGAGCCGGACTCGAGCGGTTCGCAACCGTCCTGCAGGGTGTGGACACGATCTTCGAGACCGACGCGATCCGGCCCGTCGTCGCCGCCGCCGAGGGCGCCACCGGCGTCACCTACGGCGCCGCCGAGCGGACCGATATCTCGCTCCGGATCATGGCCGACCACGGCCGTGCTGTGACGTTCCTCATCGGCGACAAGGTGGTCCCTTCGAACGAAGGGCGCGGCTATGTCCTGCGACGCCTCATCCGTCGTGCGGCGCGACATGCCTTCCTCCTCGGCTCCGAGGACCTCATCCTGCCGAAGCTGGTGGACACCACAATCGATGTGATGAGCGAGGCATATCCGGAGCTGTCCGAGAAACAGGATGCCATCGTCGAGATGGTCACCCGCGAAGAGGAACAGTTCCGCCGCACGCTGCGCTCGGGTCACCAACTCCTCGACGAGGAACTGCGCGACATGGAGCCGGGGGGCGTGCTCTCCGGCGAGACGGCGTTCAAGCTCCACGACACGTTCGGGTTCCCTAGAGAGCTCACCGAAGAGATCGTCTCCGAGCGAGGGTTCCAAGTGGATCTCGCCGAGTTCAACTCCATGATGGAGGCTCAGCGTGAGCGGGCCCGGGCAGCCTTCAAGGGGGCCGATGCGGCCGTCAAGGCCGACGCCTACCGGACGCTGCTCGCCGGCGTGGATCAGACCCACTTCATCGGCTACGACCACGAAGACGGTGCGGGACGCGTCCTTTCGATCGTGTCGGAGGGCGAGACCATCGAGCGGGCCGAGGAGGGCCGCGAGGTCGAGGTCTTCCTCGATCGCACACCCTTCTACGCCGAGTCGGGAGGCCAGATCGGCGACTCGGGGACCATCGTCACGCCGACCGGTTCGATCAAGGTCAAGGACACCCAGTTCGCCGTGCCGGGACTCCACGGGCACCGTGGCGTTGTCACATCGGGTGAGATCCAGGTGGGCCAGGACACGACGACGGCGATCGATCGGGAGCGCCGCGAGCGGATCCGCAAGAACCACACCGGCACGCACATCCTGCATTGGGCGCTTCGCGAGGTCGTCGGCGATCATGTGCATCAGGCCGGTTCGCTCGTCTCCGACGGCCGCCTGAGGTTCGACTTCAGCCACTATCAAGGCATGGCATCCGAGGAGTTGCGCGAAGTCGAACTCGCTGTCAACCGGCGTGTGATCGAGAACTCCGCCGTCACGACGATCGAGACCTCGAAGGGCGACGCCGAGAAGATGGGGGCAATTGCGTTCTTCGGTGACAAGTACGGCGAAGAGGTTCGCGTTGTTCGCGCCGGTGACTACTCGACCGAATTCTGCGGCGGCACGCACGTGCCGACCACCGGACAGATCGGACCGCTCATCCTCGTGACCGAGGGATCCGTCGCAGCCAACACCCGACGAATCGACGCCCTGACCGGTACGGCAGGCTACGAGTACCTCGCCACGCTTCGCTCCGATCTCGAACGCACCGCATCCGCACTCGGATCCCAACCGAGCCGGGTCGTTGAGGCTGCCGAGTCACTCTCCCTCCGGGCCAAAGAGCAGGAGGAACGGATCGAAGAGTTCGAGCAGCAATCGCGCTCGGCCGCGGCCAAGGAACTCCTCGGACAGATCGAGGAACACAACGGCAGGAACGTGCTCGTCGCCGACCAAGAGGGCCTGACCGGCGACGCATTGCGTGCCCTGGCGTTCCAGCTCCGCGACCGGCTCGGCAGCGGCATCGGCGTACTCGGATCGACCACCGACGGGAAGGGTGCGCTCATCGCGTTCGTCTCGGACGATCTCGTCGCCGATGGCATATCTGCAGGTGACGTCATCGCTGCTGCGGCTCGAGTCATGGGTGGAGGCGGCAGCAGGGACCCGCGCCTTGCCCAGGCCGGCGGTCCGCACGGTGACCGGCTCGATGACGCGCTCGAAGAGGCACGGTCGGCGGCGCGAGCCGCCGTCACGGGTACGTGAGCCGCATCCTCGGTCTCGACCCGGGGGAGCGGCGCATCGGCGTCGCGCTATCGGATCCCACCGGTACTATTGCCTCACCGCACTCGGTGATCGATCGGCGAACGACATCGGTCAAAGCCGCCGTGCGGGAGCTCTGCGACGAGTTCTCGGTGGAGAAGATCGTCGTCGGTCTCCCAACGGGCTTGTCGGGCAACGAAGGCCCCGCAGCAAAGGCCGCTCGAGAGGTAGCTGAGACCGTCGCCGAGGCGACGGGCCTTCCCGTGGACCTTCAGGACGAACGGTTCACGACGGTCACCGCCGAGGCCGCGCTCCTCGAAGGGGGCGTGCGGAGGGCGAAGCGCCGTGACGTTCGCGACAAGGTCGCAGCGGCGGTGATCCTTCAGGCCTACCTCGATCGCAAGGACATCTTCAGTGACGGACCAGAAGACGAGCAACGGGACTGAGGGGCGCTCCAAGAAGCCCCTCCTCATCGCCGCGGCAGTCGTCGCCGGCGTATTCGCCCTCGTTGTGGGTGCCCAGTTGCTCGCAGGTCTCGTCGCCGGCGATCCCGGCCTCGGTGTCGAGCCGGGCCTCGCCGTCACCGTGTCGATCGAGGACGGGAGCACGGCCGACGACATCGCTGCGGCAATGGAGGAGGCCGGAGTCGTCAGGGCACGCGACCTGCGCGCCGAGATCTCCGAACAAGGCGCTGCGTCGCGGCTCCATGCAGGGGCCTACCACCTCGAGACCGTCATGACGCCCGAAGATGTCGTCGCTCGGCTGATCTCCGGACCCGACGAGGGGACGGGCGCGAGCTTCATCGTCTATGAGGGACACGATGTCCGCCGAATCCTCGAAAGCCTGTCCGAGCAGACGGGTCATCCCGTCGAGGACTTCGAAGAGGCCCTCACGAACGGTTCCGTCACCTCTCCGCTTCTTCCGCAGGATCTGCCCGAAGGTGTGGATGAGATCTCCCGATGGGAAGGGCTGCTCTATCCGGCCCGATACGAGATCCGCGAGGGCGCCACGCCGGCCGAGATCCTTGCCATGCTCGCTCGAGAGACGGTCGATCGGCTCGAAATGGTCGACTGGTCGGGTCTTGGCGAACTGGGGATCTCCCGTTACGAGGCCCTCATCATCGCCTCGCTCATCCAGCGAGAGGCCGGCGTCGAGGAAGACCGCCCGCTCATCTCATCGGTCATCCACAACCGGCTCGACCAGGACATGCCGCTCCAGATCGACGCGACCGTGATCTATGCCCTCGGGGAGAACCCGGGTCGTGTCCTCGCCGAGCATTTGAAAATCGACTCGCCATGGAACACCTATCGCGTGGATGGGCTTCCACCGACGCCGATCGGCACCTCGCAGATCGAATCGATCACCGCGGCGGTACACCCCGCCGAGTCCGACTACCTCTTCTACGTCCTCGTCTCCCCGGACGGGAGACACGGCTTCTCCGAGACCTACGAGGAGCACAGGGAGAAAGTGGAACAGGCGAAAGCAGACGGAGTTCTGCCATGAGACTCGCCCTTCTCGGGGACCCGGTCTCCCACTCCCGATCGCCTGCGATTCACAACGCCGGCCTCGCTGCTGTAGGGATCGAAGGACGATATGACGGGCGCCGCGTCGACGAGGACGGCATGCGCTCAGCCATCGACGAGATCCGCTACGGCGGTCTCGATGGCGCGAATGTGACGATGCCGCACAAACATCTCGCATTCGAACTCGTCGATCGCGTCTCGCAAGACGCGCTGCGGTCGAGTGCGGTGAACACGCTCGTCAAGACCGCCGGCGAAGTATGGGGGCACAACACGGACGTCACCGGCCTGAGAACTCTCTGGGGGGAAGCCGGGTTCCCAACAGGTGCGCCGGTTCTCGTCCTCGGCACCGGGGGAGCCGCCGGAGCGGCAGTGGTCGCGCGATCCGACGTTCAGGTCTTCATATCCGGGCGGCGCTCCGAGGCAGCCGGTGGCCTTCTCAAATCCACTCGCATCGACGGCGAAGTCGTTGCGTGGGGCACGGGAGTCGAGGGCGCCGTCGTCGTGAACGCAACCCCGCTTGGGATGGGGGGCGAGACGCTCCCGGCCGGAGTCCTCGACAAGGCGATCGGGCTCGTGGACATGGCATACGGATCGAGCGCCACCCCGGCGGTGCTGCATGCCCGATCGCTCGGCATGCCGGTCGTCGACGGGCCCGAGTTCCTTCTGGCGCAGGCGGTCGCCTCCTTCGAGATCTGGACCGGTGTCGAGGCTCCAATGGACGCGATGCGTCTGGCGTTGCGACACAGCGACGGATAGGCCCAGATCACCGTCAGATGAACGGTGAGGAGATAGGCTCACCGCCCGATGCTGTCTGTTGCACTCTTCCTCATTGGTCTCGGCGTTGGCTTCATCGCCGAGAGCCTCGCGAGCAAACGCTCGCTCAGAGCCGTCGTCTCGGATCCCCGCAGAGCGCCGATCGTTGCTCTCGTGACGGGGGGCCTCTTTGCCGCTGCCCCGCTCGTCATCGAGGTCGATTGGACCCTGCCCGCCTACCTGTGGTTCGTCGGTGTCACCGTCACGCTGACACTCACCGATATGGATGAGAAGCTGATCCCGAATCGGATCCTCTTCCCGGGAACTGCAGTCGCTTTCGTCCTCCTCACCGTCGGCGCCCTCATCGAGGGAGGAGCCATCGTCAGGGCGTACGCTGGAGGAGCGATCTATTTCGTCGTGCTGCTCGTGATCGCGCTCATCGCCCGGGGAGGGTTCGGCTTCGGAGACGTGAAGCTCGCCTTCCTGCTTGGCATGTTCACCGCATACCTGTCGTGGGACACGCTCATCGTTGCTGTGTTCGCAGCCTTCCTCCTCGGTGGTGTCGTGTCGTTGGTGCTCATCGTTTTTCGCATCCGGGACCGCCGGGACTCGATCCCGTTCGGCCCGTATCTCATCGGCGGCGCCTACCTCGCAATCGTGTGGGCGACGACGATCGCCACCTGGTACCTCAACGGCTTGGTGTGACAACGGCACCGACGCCTGCCACGATGATGTGATGATCCGATTCCTGACCGCCGGAGAGTCACACGGGCCCGCTCTCACGGCGATTGTCGAAGGCGCCCCGGCGGGCCTCGCGATCGACGTGGAAGGCCTCGCAGATGAGCTCTCCCGCAGGAGGCTCGGCCACGGCCGCGGGCCTCGCATGCGGCTCGAGCGCGACGAGGTCGAGATTCTCGGCGGTGTCCGATTCGGGAGAACGCTCGGTGGCCCCGTCTCGGTGCTCATTCGCAACACCGAATGGGACCGGTGGGCCGAAGAGATGTCACCGGCGGAAGGCAGCTCGCGCAAGCTCATGACGGCGCCTCGCCCCGGTCATGCGGACCTCCCGGGCATGATGAAGTACGACACTCACGATGCACGGAACATCCTGGAGCGGGCATCGGCGCGTGAGACCGCCGCTCGAACCATCGCCGGCTACGTAGCGAAGATCCTGCTTGCAGAAGTCGGTGTGACCGTGATGAGTCATGTTGTCCAGATAGGCACGGTCGCGGCCTCGTCTGAGGCTCCGGGCCCGGAGGACTTCTCCCGTATCGATGACTCGCCCGTGCGCTGCTTGGACTCGGCTGCGGAGCTGGAGATGATCGCGACGATCGACGCGGCGAAAGAGGACCGCGACACGCTCGGTGGTGTGGTTGAGGTGCTCGCCCTCGGGGTTCCGGCCGGGATCGGTAGCCACGTGCACTGGGACCGACGGCTCGACACTGCGATTGGTGCCGGTCTCATGTCAATCCAGGGGATCAAGGGAGTCGAGATTGGGGACGGGTTTGCATCGGCTGCGCGGTCGGGATCGGAAGCCCACGATGAGATCCGCCCGGCGGACGGCGCCTACGAGCGACTGACGAACAGGGCGGGAGGCCTCGAAGGAGGCATCAGCAACGGCGCCGTGATACGCGCCCGCGCAGCCATGAAGCCGATCTCGACGCTCATGCGTCCACTCGCCACGATCAATGTCAAGACCGGCGAGGTCGCGGTGGCATTCCGGGAACGGAGCGACGTGTGCGCCGTGCCGGCGGCGGGAGTCGTCGCGGAGCAGATGATGGCGATCGCCATCGCCGGCGAGATGCAGCGGGTGTACGGCGGTGACACGGTCGAGGCCTTCGCTGAGGCCGACACGGCTCACCGGCGCAGACTCAGCGAGTTCTGATGGGTCACGTGTGGCTCATCGGGATGATGGGAAGTGGGAAGACGACTGTGGGTCGATCGCTGGCCGATCGGCGCGGGCAGCCCTTCTACGACACGGACTCGATGGTCGAAGCCGCTACCGGGAAGCCGATTGCGGAGATCTTCGCCGATGACGGCGAGGAGCGGTTCCGGCAACTCGAGAGCGAGGCGATTCGAGAGATCGCCGCGTTGATCGACGGAGTGGTCGCAACCGGCGGTGGCGTGGTTCTCGATCGAACGAATGTCGAGACGATGCGTTCGAACGGCGTGACCGTCCTCCTCGATGCCCCGAACGACACACTCGTTTCCCGGGTGTCTCAGACGGATGATCGGCCGCTCATCGTGGAGGATCCGGAGGAGAGCCTCAGCGAAATAGCGAGCGTGCGCGCCGACCTGTACGCGGCCGCCGCGAGCGTCACCGTTGACGCCGACGGAACTGTGGAAGAAGTCGCCGACCGGGTGGAGGCTGCATGCGCCGGATTCTGATCACGGAGGGGGAGCGCACGGCGTCTGAGATCCTCGTGGGACGCGGCCTCGTGGGTGATGCTGCGTTGCATCTCTCACCGAACGACACCCGGAGAAGAGCTGCGATCCTTTGCCAGCCGACGGTTCGCGACGTCGCGGCCGGCGTTGAGCGATCGCTCAATGCGGCCGGACTCGAGACGTCGGTAATCGCCCTGCCGGACGGGGAGGCGGCGAAGACGTTGAGCACGGTCGAGGACGTCGCTCTCGAACTGAATCGACTCGGGCTCAACCGTGCGGACCTGATCGTCGGGGTTGGGGGCGGAGCGACGACCGACCTCGCCGGGTTTGCTGCCGCGACCTACCTTCGTGGGGTCGAGTGCATGCTCGTGGCGACAACGCTCCTGGGAGCGGTCGATGCAGCAGTCGGCGGCAAGACCGGAGTGAACGTCGGCGGGAAGAACCTCGTCGGATCGTTCGCCTTCGCGTCGCGGGTCCTCGTCGATGTCGACGTGCTCGAGACGCTCCCGTTGGACCTGAAGAGGCAGGGGACCGCAGAGGCGCTCAAGGCCGGGCTCATCGGGGACGTCGGGCTCGTCGACCTCTACCGGCGGCACGGCATCGAAGCCTCGCTCGACGACGTCGTAGAGCGGGCGATTCAGGTGAAAGCTCGCGTCGTGTCGGAGGACTTCCGTGAGGCCGGTCTGCGGGCGGTGCTCAACTACGGGCACACAGTCGGCCACGGTGTCGAGGTGGCCGCCCGAATCAGCCACGGCGAGGCCATCGCGATCGGCATGGTCGCGGCGGGCGTTGTGGGGGAGCGCACGGTCGGTTTTGCGGGCCGGAGCGAGCAGGAAGAGCTCATCGCCTCGCTGGGCCTCCCGACCAGATCGCCGGAGGTGGACCGATCGGTCGTCGAGGGCCTCATGGCGCTCGACAAGAAGCGCGACGCAGGCGGGGTACGGTTTGTCGTCCTCGAGGACTTCGGAGCCCCCGTGGTCGTACATCCGGACGACGCTACCGTACGGGCGGCGCTGCACGCTGTCGGCGTTGACTGAACCTGAGGAGCCTCCCGAATGATGATCTCGACGAATGACGTGAAGCCGGGCATGTCCCTCGACCTTCCCGAGGGACTTTTCCAGGTCGTCGAGTATCAGCATGTCAAGCCCGGCAAGGGCAAGGCCTTCGTGCGGATGAAGCTCAAGAACCACATGACGGGTGCCGTGCTCGACCGCACCTTCAGGGCAGGTGAGAACTTGCCGAAGGCCGTCATTGACCGCAGGGATTTCCAGTACCTGTTCCGGGACGACATGGGCTACACGTTCATGGATGGCGAGACGTACGAGCAGATCAGCCTTGCAATGGAAGCCGTCGGGGACGCTGCCTCCTACATCTCCGATGGGATGACGGTTCGCCTCTCGATGTATGAAGGCAAGCCGATCGGTATCGAACTGCCCGCGGCCGTGGAGCTCAAGGTGACTTTCGCGGAGCCGGGTGTCAAGGGTGATCGGGTCTCCGGGGCGACGAAGCCGGTGACGCTGTCGACGGGACTCATCGTCCAGGCGCCGCTCTTCATCGACCAGGGGGACGTCCTCAAGGTGGACACCCGCAACGGGGCCTACATCACGCGAGTGTCGTGAGCAAGCAGGACGCACGCGAGCAGGCCTTAAAACTCCTCTATGCGGTGGATCTCGCCGCCGAGGCGGACACGATGAAGCCGACGGGCCGCGCCGGGCGTCTCGTGGCCGGTGTGCGAGAACACTCCGGCGACATCGACGCCACGATCGAGTCCCACGCGACCGGCTGGCGGATCAGTCGCATGCCTGCGATCGACCGCGCAATCCTCAGAATCGGCATCTACGAACTCCGATACACCGACACGCCGGTGGGCGTCGTCGTCTCGGAGGCGGTGGAGCTTGCGAAGCGCTACTCAACGGCGAAGTCCGGCGCGTTCGTGAACGGCGTGCTCGCGAGCGTCGCGGCATCGTCGGCCGAGTAGACAGCAACCGGCGACGTAATGGGGGCGCGTTCGCAGCGCCGGCGCGGCCCATTGGGAAGTCCCCCAACCCTTCCTCAGCCCCGGTTGGGCTGCCGCGGGTGGGCGCCGTTACGGGTGGTCAGCTGCCGAGAGCGGAGAAGACCTCGTAGATCATGAAGGCGGGCCAGAAGAGACCCTGGAAGAAGGAGAAGATGTACCCCCAGAACGTGTCCGCCTGTTGCCAGAAGTACACGAAGGCTCCGAAGATCCCCAGTCCATAGATCGCTCCTCCACCTGCGGCACCTGCGTTGCCGGAACTCATGGTCAGCCTCCTCACGTTGACGGGACAAGGGTACCCGGCGGGGTAGAGGCCGATACGGGTGGTCTGAAAAGTCGTGAATCTGGACTATTTGGTGCCTCGTTCCGATGACCGGATGGTCACGAGATCCTGGTGGTTCAGGAGCACCTGCCCCTCGCATGCGGTATCGAGGCGATGGCACAGACTCCCTCACTCGCTGACGAGCACCACTCGATACCGCGCCGCATTCTGTCTCACCTTGTGGATCGCCTCGTTCGCTTGGCTCATCGGCATCAGCTCGATGAGCGGAACGATCTGGTGTTCTTGTGCGAAGTCGAGCATCTCCGTCATGCTGCGTCGGTTGCCTAGGAAGGACCCTGTGATGGACAACTGATGCACCACGAGATCAACGGCCGCTCCGCTCGCGGAGCCGCTTGTCGCGAGTCCAAGTTCGACAGGAGAGAACGCCGGGAGCACCAGTCGCCCGTTCTTCTTCAGGGCCATCAACAGGCTGGCCCAGTCATTGCCGATGGGAGCGGTGCACAGGAGCAGATCGAATCCATACTCCGAGCGTTGCATCGCTGCCGGATCTGTCCTGAGGAGGAAGTGGTCGGCGCCGAAGGCGCGTGCCTCCTCCTCTTTGCCCGGCGAGGATGACAGTGCTGTGACTTCGAAGCCGAGGGCGTGCGCGAACTGGATGGCCAGATGGCCCAGGCCGCCCACTCCGACGATCCCAACCTCGTCAGAGGATCCATCGACGTTCTTGCGCAGCGGGGAGAAGACGGTGATGCCCGCACACATCAGCACCGCAGCGACCTCCGGTGCCATGGCCGACGGCAGCCGATAGGCGAATCGTGCGTCAACGACGACAGACGACGAGAAGCCCCCATAGGGTGTCCACGTTCCGCATTGGGCTATCTCCTGACAGAGATGCTCCTCGCCTTGGTGACACCATTCGCACTCGTCGCAACAGCGACCCTGCCAACCGATGCCGACCCGATCATCGACATCGACGCCGGCAACTTCCGTCCCGACCTCCAGCACACGACCGACGATCTCGTGCCCGGGCACAACCGGGAAGGTGAAGACACCGAAGTCGTCATCGATCGCGTGGACGTCCGTGTGGCACACCCCGCAGTGAGTGACGGCCACCCGGATGTCGCCAGCGCCGAGTTCAGGTTCGTCGTAGGTGAAGCGCTCGAGTTCGTTCCCGGCAGTTCGAGCCGCGTATCCGACAACGGTCGCCCGGGTCATCGGAGGACCTCCCAGGTCGGCGAGTTCGCCATCAACACTACGTACGGGCAACGTTGGCCGTGCGCTCGGATCATTCTGGAGCGATAGAACACCCCGCCCCAGAACCGGAGCATCTCGAGGACGACGCCAGAGCGTGAATGAAGTAGGAAAGCCGGACAACGAGTGCGCGTCAGGGCGGGTCGTGGTTCGGGAAGCGGAGCCGTCTGCGTTGGGGCGGCGTCGTTGGGTCGATGGTGAAACCCCGGCCGTGGATGACGACATGGTGGTGGAACCAGCAGAGCGTGGTGAGGTTGCCTGCGTCGGTCGCACCGCCCTGGAACCAGGGGACGATGTGGTGGGATTCGAGGCGGTAACGGCTCGTACAACCTTCGATGGTGCAGACGCCGCCGTCGCGGTGCAGGACGAAGCGGCGCAACCGTGGCGGGACGATCCTGCTTCTCCGCCCCATGGCGAGCGGTGCCCCATCGGTAGCGCGGGCGGTGACCTCGATCGCGCCGGCGCAGATGATGGCTTCGAGGGTGTCCGGACCGACTCTGGGCCCAGATTCGATGACGACACCGGCCTCTGCATTGGTGGGCACTGCATCGTTGGCGTCGACGAAGACGGTGAGGAGTGGTGTGGCTGACTCGACACTTGCGCCGTCGCCACCGGCGAGGCTGTCGAGGCTCATGGCCCACAGAGCGTCGGCGTAGCGTGTCGAGCGGGCCTCGAAGACGTCGTTCGGGAGTGTGTCGGCCCTGGCCTCGAGTGCATCGACGAACGTGCGCCCCGCCAGGGCGGGGAGGGTGCCGTGAACTCGCCACGACGATTCGTCGAGATTCGGCTGAGCGAGGAGATACCGGTCGCGGAAGGCCCGGCGCTCGTCGTCGCGGGTCAAGCGCCGGCGCTGAGCCGCGAGGCGCCAGATCCCAGCGACGTCGTAGATCGCCAAGTCATCGGCGATCTCCGCATCTTCCGACGGTTCGGCGACTCTCGAAATCGCGGCGCAGCGGTCGTAGCTGATCGACCCTCTCGAAGCAGTGGCGTGAACCGTGGGAAGGGCTTCGAGGCGCCGTGACGTCGCAACGAGGGTCTTCGCCGTGTCGGGGGAGACGTCCAACCGACCTGCCACCCATTCGGGAAGGGTGCGGCAACCATCGGCAAGAGGCATCTGGCGCCGATCCACCTCACGAAGGAGGGTCATCTGAGCGGTTCGCGCTTGGGCGATGATCGATTCGGCAGCGATCATCTGCTGCTCGATAGCGTCAGCCGTCAACTCATCGATTGAGGCTCTGCGAATCGTCTTCATTCATGCAACATATCAACCGGGTGTGACAGATTCGCCTTCTCCGTTGCGGGTGCGCTCCGCAGAAACACATCCGTGTGATTCGCCGAAACCTGCGTCCTCGGCTACTGTCGCATCGACCAACACGAACCAACCTTTAAGCCGGTCCTGCGAGGCCGGGAAGGAAGGAGACAGTATGCATGGAACCCGCTGCGGCGGCTGGTCCGATGAGACCGGCGGCCGCTTTTCTTATGTCCGGAGGGGCAACCGATGGCTCGCGTGATGGACGCAGGGGACCTCGAGCGAGCGATCCGAAGGATTGCCCACGAGGTCATCGAGAAGAACAGGACCACCGAGGACGTCGTGTTGCTCGGTATCCAGACGAGAGGCGTGCCGCTTGCCGGTCGGCTTGCGGAAGCCCTCGGTGAGATCGTCGGAACGCCCGTTCCCTGGGGAAGTCTCGACATCGGGATGTACCGGGACGACCTCGATACTCGTCCGAAGACCGAGCTCGGGGCGACCGAAGTCCCTGTTCCCCTCACGGGCAAGACGGTGGTTCTCGTCGATGACGTGCTCTACACAGGTCGAACGATCCGTGCAGCCCTCGACGCTCTCGCCGACATCGGACGGCCGAGCGTCGTCCAGCTCGCCGTGTTGGTCGACCGGGGCCATCGGGAACTCCCCATAAGGCCGGACTACGTCGGCAAGAACGTGCCGACGTCACGGAGCGAACGAGTGAGCGTCCGGATCAAGGAGCGGGACGGCGAAGACGGCGTCGTCATCGAGACGGGGGAGAGGACATGAACCACTTCCTCAGCATCGAAGACCTCACCCGCGAGGATCTGTCCGGACTCCTCGACGATGCGGACGAGTTTGTTGAAGTCCTCCATCGTCCCATCCCGAAAGTGCCGGCGCTGCGCGGCAAGACGGTCGCGACGATGTTCTTCGAGCCGTCAACCCGGACGAAGATGTCCTTCGAGAAGGCAGCGAAGGCGCTCAGCGCCGACACGATGTCGTTCTCGCCCGGCACGTCGTCGCTCTCGAAAGGGGAGAGTCTCAAGGACACCGTCCTCACGGTGAAGGCGATGGGGACCGACGCCATGGTTGTCCGCCACAAGGCGACCGGGGCACCGTGGCGCATCGCAGAGTGGATCGAGCAGCCTGTGCTCAACGCCGGCGACGGCGCCCACCAACACCCCACTCAGGCGCTCCTCGACTCGCTCACGATCCGCCAGCACTTCGGAACGCTCGACGGACTCGAAATCGCGATCGTCGGGGACATCCGCCACTCGAGAGTCGCCCGGTCCGACGTCCAGGCGTTCACCCTGCTCGGGGCAAACGTGACGATGGTCGCGCCGAGAACCCTCCTTCCCGTCCACACCGAAGGCTTCGACGCCGCGGTGAGCGAGGACCTCGACGATGTCCTCGAGACGTTCGACGTCGTCTACGTGCTGAGGGTGCAGACGGAGCGCGGAGGAGGGTCCGTGTTCCCTTCGCTCGCCGAGTACACCGACCGGTACGGAATCACGAAGAAACGATTCGCTCGGCTCAAGCCGGAGGCGATCGTGATGCACCCCGGCCCGATGAATCGGGGCGTCGAGATCGAGGGAGCGGTCGCGGACGACCCAAGAGCGCTCATCCTCGACCAGGTCTTCAACGGTGTGGCGGTTCGCATGGCCGTGCTGTTCCGTCTGCTCGGAGGTGAAAATGAGTGATTTGATTCTCAAGGGTGGAAGTGTCCTGACAGCCGACGGCATCACCGTCGCGGACGTTCGCGTCAGCGACGGTCTCATCGCAGAGATCGGCGCCGGCCTCGATGGTGATGACGTCGTCGAATGCGACGGCGCATGGGTGGGTCCCGGGCTCGTCGACATCCACACCCACCTCAGAGAGCCGGGGCAGGAGTGGAAAGAGGACATCGAGACGGGTTCGAGGGCCGCGGCGGTCGGCGGGTACACCGCCATCGTTGCGATGCCGAACACGGAACCGGCGATCGACGCGGGCCATCTCGCACGCTTCGTCAAGGAACGCGGTGCGGAGGTCGGCCTTGTCGACGTCTATCCGGCAGGCGCAGTGACGAAGGGCCGTGCGGGCGCCGAACTCGCCCATCTCGATGAGCTGTGGGCCGTAGGCGTGAGGGTCTTCTCCGATGACGGCGACGTCGTGGAAGACGCAGGGCTCCTGCGCCGGGCCATGGACTACCTGGCGGCACGTGGCGGAGTGATCTCCCAGCACGCCGTCGACGTCGGCCTGTCACGAGGCGGCTCAATGCACGAAGGCAGCGTGTCGTCGCGGCTCGGCATGCACGCGATTCCTTCTGCGGCCGATGACGTGATCCTCGCGAGAGACTTGCGCCTCGTGGAGATGACCGGCGCTCGCTATCACGTGCAGCATCTCTCCACCGCTTCCGGTGTCGAATTGATCGCTGCGGCGAAGGAGAAGGGGCTGCCGGTGACGGCAGAGGTGACACCACACCATCTCGCTTTCGACCACCACGCGGTCGAGGGGACCGATCCGGTCTACAAGATGATGCCGCCGCTGCGGTCGACCGAGGATCGCGACGCTCTGCGTCGGGGGCTCGCCGACGGCGTCATCGACGTTGTCGGGACGGACCACGCTCCGCACGCCGCGCACGAGAAAGAGGTGCCGTGGGAACACGCCCCGAACGGCGTCCTCGGGCTCGAGTGGGCAGCAGCGGTGGCCAACACATTCGTCGGTCTCGACCAAGAGGCCTTCTACGACAGGCTCTCGATCGCGCCGGCTCGCATAGGCCAGATCGTCGGTCATGGGGTCGCGTTGGCCGAAGGACAGGTGGCGAACATCGCCGTGTTCGACCCGAGTGTCGAGTGGACGCCGGAGTCCACGGTCTCGAAGTCGGAGAACGGCCCGTATTTCGGCCTTTCCCTGCGCGGTCGGATTGTGGCAACGCTCTTCGGCGGATCGATCACGGCACGCCACGGCGAAGCGGTTCGGTGAGGAGCACAGAGGTACTGGGAGAGGAATCGTGACAGCAACGAACCCGGATCTCACGACGACGCTCGGGCCGCTCACGCTCAGGAGTCCGATCGTGGCGGCCTCGGGCACGGTGGGATCGGTCGTCGACTTCGCCGGTGCCGCGGACTTCGGCGCCTACGGCGCTGCGGTCGCCAAGTCGGTATCACCGGTGCCGTGGGCGGGGCGGGTTCCACCCCGTCTCGCTCCCGCGGGCATCGGGATGCTGAACGGGATCGGCATCCAGAACGCGGGGATCGAGGCGTGGGAGCAGGAGATCGGACCGCTCCTCGGCGATGTCGGTGTCCCGGTGTGGGGTTCAGCGGTCGGGGAGGACGCCCCGGGGTTCGCGGTGGTCGCAGCCGGCCTCGAACGCGCGGGAGTGGCGGCGGTGGAAGTGAACCTCTCTTGCCCGAATCTCGAGGATGGGCATCTCTTCGCTCTCGATGCAGCGGCATCCGCGGAAGTGGTGCGTGCGGTGCGTGCGGCGACGAGTCTCCCAATCGGGGCGAAGCTCTCCCCGAACGCGGTCGACATCGTGGAGATCGCAGCGGCGGTAGCCGAAGTTGGGGCCGACTGGGTCGTGCTCACGAACACCGTGTGGGGAGCAGGGTTCGACATCGAAACGAGACGCCCGAAGCTGAGCGGCGTTGTCGGGGGTTACTCCGGCGAGCCGCTCAAACCGATTGCCCTTCGTTGCGTGTGGGAGGTGGCACAAGCGATGCCGGACTTCCCGATCGTCGGCTGCGGGGGAGTCACGACCGGCGACGACGTGGTCGAGTACCTCCTCGCGGGCGCCTCGACCGTGGCCGTGGGGACCGCACACTTCGCCGAGCCCCGGGTTGGCCGGCGGGTCTTGAAGCAACTGGAGCGCTACATGAAACGACACGGAATCACCAGAATCGGGGAGCTCGTCGGGGCGGTGGAACCATGGTGAGCGGGGTCATCGTTGCATTGGACATGCCCGACGCCGAGTCCGCCGTCGCCATGGCGGAGAAGGTGTCCGACCATGTGGCAGGCTTCAAGATCGGACTTGGTCTCCTCCACGGTCCCGGGCCGCTTCTCATTCCCGCGCTCGTCTCCCTGGGCAAACCGGTATTCGTCGATGCCAAGCTCCACGACATCCCGTCGCAGGTCGAGGCGGCGGCGCGGCGCCTCGGCGAGCACGGTGCCCGGTGGGTGACGGCACACATATCAGGGGGAGAGGCGATGCTGCAGGCCGCCGTGCGCGGGCTGCGGGCCGGAGCAGGTGCCGCGCCGGCAGGCATCCTGGGCGTCTCGGTGCTCACGTCACTCGACGACGCGTCGCTTGCGCGCGTCGGCATCGATCGCTCTCCGGGCAAGCTCGTCTCGCGGATGGCGAAGGTAGCAGCCGCCGCCGGGTGTGAAGGCGTCGTCTCGTCTCCGAAAGAGCTCGTGATCGTCTCCGACGTGGCGCCGGGGCTTCTCAAGGTAACTCCCGGCATTCGCCCCGTTGACCGCGATGACGACCAGGCACGAACGATGACACCCGCCGAGGCCGTTCGCAGGGGAGCGGACCTCCTCGTCGTCGGGCGTCCGATCACCGAAGCTCCCGATCCGGCGGAGGCGGCTGAAGCCATCACAGCGGAGATCGCCGAAGCTGAGAACACTGCTTGATAGAGTCCCCGCATGGCCGATACACACAAACTGCCACCGATGAGCGACGAGGACCGAGCACGGGCGCTCGAGAAGGCTGGCGCCGCCAGGAGGCGGCGCGCCGAGATCAAGGCTCTTCTCAAGACCGGTTCGCTCACTCTCGCCGAGGTCTTGGACGAGGCCGAGCACGACGACATCGTCGCCGGGACGAAGGTGTTTCCGCTGCTCGCTTCTATGCCCCGCATGGGCAAGATCAAGGCCATCAGGATGATGGAGGAGCTCGGCATCGCTGAGAATCGGAAGATCCGCGGTCTCGGTTCCCGGCAGCGTGAGCAACTCCTCGCGAAGTTTGTCTAGAAGGGGGAAGCTCCTCGTTGTCTCCGGCCCGTCAGGGGTCGGCAAGTCGAGCGTCATTGATGGCGTGCTCGGTTGCTGTACCTCGCGCTTCTCGGTTTCAGCGACGACCCGAGCGCCGAGGACGGGTGAAGTTGACGGGCGTGAGTATCACTTCGTCGATCGCGAGGCCTTCGCCGATCTCATCCAATCCGGAGGGATGCTCGAGTGGGCCGAGTACGGCGGCCATTTCTATGGAACGCCGCGTGCACCGGTCGTGGATCTCCTCGAGCGAGGGGTGCACGTGGTTCTCGACATCGAGAACGATGGCGCCCATCAGGTCAAGGCGGCGTATTCCGAGGCGGTTCTCGTCTTCGTCCTTCCGCCATCGAGGGCCGAACTCGAACGTCGCCTGAGAGGGCGCGGAGACACGGCGGGTGCAGACATCGAACGCCGGCTGGCTGTTGCCGACGAGCAGATCGCAGATGCTTTCGGCTTCTACGACCACCTCGTCGTAAATGACGATATCGAGACCGCCATTTCGCGCATTGTCTCTATACTCCAGGATCCGAAGACCCCCAACGAGGGGTCCGACGCGTCTCCGGCTCCGCCAGACGCAGCAGCAACGAGGAGTGACACCGAATGATGACCGAGCCGCCGATTGGCGTCGTCGTCGAGAAGACGAAGTCCCGCTTCGGACTCGTCGTGCTCTCGGCCCGCCGAGCCAGGCAGATCAACGCGTATTTCAACCAGCTCGGCGAAGGCCTCGGTGGGTACGTCCCGCCACAGGTCCACAGCCTCTCCCGCAAGCCGCTTTCGATCGCGCTCGAAGAGATCGCTGAGGACAAGGTCGTCGTCGCTCCCTCCGAGGAGTAGGAGATGCTCGCCGGGCGACGAGTCGTCCTCGGCGTCACAGGTGGCGTCGCCGCGTACAAGTCCGCCTACCTCGCCCGCAGGCTCATCGAGCGCGGCGCTGTGGTGCGGACGATCATGACCGAAGCGGCAACCGAGTTTCTCGGGCCGCACACCCTCGCAGCCCTGACGGGGAGCCGACCCGTCGTCGATCTCTTCGACGCGGAAGACGTGAGCCCGCACACGACGCTCGGCCGTTGGGCGGACGCCGTCGTCATCGCGCCCACAACGGCCGCGACGCTGGCGCGCATCGCGAACGGTCTCAGCGACGACGCGGTCTCGGCGACCGTGCTTGCGACGAGTGCACCGGTCGTCATCGCACCTGCGATGCACACGGAGATGTGGGAGAACCCGGCCACGGTCGCGAACGTAGAACGCCTCGAGGCATTCGGCTACCACATCGTCCAGCCGGAGAGTGGGGCACTGGCCGCCGGTGATACCGGAGCCGGGCGCATGGCAGAGCCGGAGCGCATCGCAGACGCCGTCGCCGGAGTCCTCCCGGCGGGTCCGCTCGTCGGTATCGAGGTCCTCGTTACCGCAGGAGGCACGCGCGAGCCGATCGACCCGGTCCGCTACCTCGGCAACCGGTCATCGGGGAAGATGGGCAACGCAATCGCTGCAGCCGCGGCACGCCGTGGAGCACACGTGACTCTCGTCACTGCAGGCGCCGGTATTGATCATCCGCGAGTCACCGTTGTCGCCGTTGAAACGGCCGAACAGATGGCAGCCGCTGCGTGGGAGAATGCACAGACCGCTCACGTCGCCGTGATGGCAGCGGCCGTTGCCGACTTCCGCCCTGTTGCACCGACGGAGGAGAAGCTCAGGAGAAGCGACGGCCCACCGGCAATTGAACTCGAACCGACCCCGGACGTGCTCGCAGGCATCGCTGAGATGGAGCCGCGTCCGTTCCTCGTCGGGTTCGCCGCCGAGACCGGATCGTTCGACGAGGCAGTGGCCAAGGCCAAGCGCAAAGGCGTCGATCTCCTCATCGCCAACGACGTGACGGCACCCGGTTCCGGCTTCGGCACGGAGACCAACCAGGTGACGATCGTGCTCCCCGACGGTTCGACCGAGCCGTGGAGCCTCATGTCGAAGGCAGAGGTGGCGGAGCGAATGTGGGACAGGATCGCCGAGCTTCGAAAGAGCGAAGGATCTCCCACCTGACACGGATCGCCCAGGTCGTTCCGGACGTTCCATCGTTCGCCGTCGACGACGGTTTCGCCTACGAGATTCCCGACGCGCTCGAGGACATCTCTGTCGGGGATCTTGTCCGCATCCCGCTCGGCGGCCGCAGGGTTCGGGGATATGTCACGGACGTGTCCGATGGGACGCCCGAACGTCCGCTGCGTCCGATTGCCGCGAGATCGGGTAACCGAGGCGTTTTCAACCCCGGGATGCTGGCGTCGCTCCGTTGGGCATCGACCCACTACGTCGCGCCGCTCTCCACGGTTCTCAGCCGCTGCACCCCGCCGAACGTGCCACGAGCGAAGCCACGAGTGCACTCGGACGACATCGGAGAGCGAGACGGCATCCTGGCAGAGTGGGGCGCTCGGCAGGTGGAGAGAGGAAGGACTCGTCCTGCGTATCTCCTCAGCGGCGAGCCGCTCGCAGAGGTCATCACCGCGATCGCTCCGGTGTTGAGAGATGGGAAGAACGTCATCGTCTCAGCTCCGACCGTCAGCGAAGTCCAGAGTGTTGCGGAGGCGCTCAGAGGAGTCTTTGACAAGCGCGTCGAGACCGCGGCCGCGGGGGACACACCGGCACAGAGAACGAAGGCCTGGACGCAACTCGCAGCGCCGACCGGAAGCGTCGTCGTCGGCACCCGTGAAGTCGCCTTCTGGGGAACGACGGGCTTGGGACTGGCCGTGATCATCGATGAAGGTCGGCGTGCCTACAAGTCACCCCAGACCCCCACCTATCACGTGCGAGAGGTGCTGAGGCGCCGCTCGGTGATCGAACGTTTCGGGCTGCTCCTCACCGGGGCCGTCCCGACGTCGGAAGCGCTGGCGGCAGGCGTGGAAATCATGCGCGAGCAGCGCCGCATCTGGCCGCTCGTCGACGTCATCGACCGCGGGGAAGGCTCGGCGGGATCGCAGATCGTCACGGACCGGACCCGCCACGCGCTCACGGCACTCGGGGAGTCGGGCACGGCATTCGTGCTCGTCCCGCGAAGAGGTGGTACGTATCGCTGCGCGCGTTGCAGGAACCTGCGTGTCTGCACCGGGTGCGACTCGGTGCTGGACCGTTCCGGGAGCTGCCCCCGATGTGGGCGATCGTATCCCGCGTGTACAACATGTCGAGGAACGCGGTTCGAGGCGCTCGGCGTAAGCATCCCGAGGGTCGTCGCTGAGCTCCAAAGGACCTTTGGAGACGCTGCAGGGCCTGCCGGATCTGGTGCCCGGTTCGTCGTTGGCACCGAACGGGACCTCGTTGGGGCTCTTCGGGCAGACCTCGTGGTCGTCGTCGGCCCAGATACGGCGATCCTCGCTCCGAACTACCGGGCCGAAGAGGACGCTCTGCGCCTCCTCGCGCGGGCGGTGCTCGTGGCCAAGCCCGGAAGGGGGCGTCGCGCCCTCATCGAGACACATCTCGCGGATCACCGCGTCCTCACGGCAATCCGCAGAGGCGACCCGATGCCCTTCATGGCCGAGACCCAAGACCAGCGCGAGGGGACCGGGTTTCCGCCGGTGGGCGAGCTGCTGGCGATCGAGACCGACGCAGAGGGGGCGCATGAACTGCTCGAGCCTGCGACGGAGGGAGCTTCGCTGCTCGGTCCGGTTGCCGAAGAAGGAACAGAGCGGTGGCTCGTGCAGGGCCGGGACCTCGGCCGCGTGAGAGTGCGGCTTCGATCAGTCGTCCAACAGCTCCGCGACGGGGGGGCGCGAGTGCGCGTCGACGTCGATCCGATGGACCTATAGCGGGGCACACGGCCCAGCATCTGGCCTCTGTCCACAGGAACCGGTACGCTCCCGGGTCATGCCGATCTACCCCATCCGCGTCTTCCCGGACCCGGTCCTCCGCGCCCCGACCGCGCCCATCACCGAATTTGATTCGGATCTCGCTCGGCTCGTGGACGACATGCTCGAAACGATGTACGAGGCTCCCGGTGTCGGACTCGCCGCGCCACAGATCGGCATCTCCAAGCAACTGTTCGTCGCCGACATCGGTGAAGGCCCGTTCGTGATGGTGAACCCGGAGATCGTCGAAACTTCGGGGAAGTGGAAGTTCGAGGAAGGCTGTCTCTCGGTCCCGGGCCTGTGGTGGGAGTTCTCCCGGCCGGCGTTCGCGCGCGCTCGCGGCTTCGACATCGACGGCAACCCCATCGAGTACGCCGGGGAGGAGCTCATGGGTCGGGTCCTCCAACACGAGACCGACCACCTGAACGGGATGCTCCTGCTCGAACGGCTCCCCAAACGCCTCCGCAAAGAGGCGCTGAGGGACCTGCGCGGCGACGGTCCGCCGGGCGGACCCTGATGCGCGCCGCATTCCTCGGAACCCCCGCAGCGGCGATCCCGAGCCTCTCCGCGCTCATCGACGTTGCCGATGTCGACGTCGTCATCACACGCCCCGACAAGGCCAAGGGCCGTTCGGGCAAGCCAGTTCCGCCGCCGGTCAAGGCCGCCGCACAGGAGTGGGGATTGCCCGTGGCACAGCCACAGGACCGGGCAGCTCTCGAAGCGGTGCTGTCAGAGGCCGCCATCGACTTCGGGGTGATCGTGGCCTATGGGCGGATCCTCACGTCGCAAGCCCTGGAGAGCGCTCCGGCGGGATTCGTCAACGTGCACTTCTCCCTGCTGCCAAGGTGGCGGGGCGCAGCTCCCGTGGAGCGGGCGATTCTGGCCGGAGATGAGACGACCGGCGTGACTCTCATGCAACTCGACGAGGGACTCGATACCGGACCGGTGATCGCGGCGCTCGAGACGCCCATCGCATTCGACGAGACCGGAGGCAGCCTGACGGGCCGGCTCGCCTACCTCGGAGCGATGCTGATCGACGATGCCGTGCCGGATCTGCTCGCTGGGAGGCTGGAAGCGGCCCAGCAGTTGAGGACCGGCGTGACGATCGCCAAGCGGCTCGAGCGCTCTGAGGGTCGGATCGAGCCGTCGTGGACCCCGGAGTACGCGGAACGCGCCGTGCGCGCTTTCACGCCGCGCCCGGGAGCATGGTTCGCCATGGAAGGAAGCCGCTACGGGGTGCAGAGAGCCTCTCTGTCGACCGAGGCCGTCACTCCGGGCGCGATTGCACCGTTCAACGGAGTGCCGGTCCTCGGACTCGACGGCGGAAGCATCGCGATCGATGAGATCCGGCCGGCCGGCAAGTCCGTGATGACCGGGACCGCATGGCTGAACGGCCGCCGGGGGGCCGGCGGACGCATCGAAGCGGTGGAGGGATGAAGCCGGGCGTCGAGGCGAGGGTGACAGCGGCGACCCTGCTCACTCGTATCATCGATGAGGGGGCGTACTCCAACGTCGTTATCCGAACCGCGACGCGAGATCTCGAGAGACGAGATGCGCTCTTCGTCCAACACCTCGTCTACGCCACACTTCGGAACCTCGACAGGATCGACCGCGTGATCGATGGGCGGATCTCGCGTCCCGTCGAGAGTGATGTGCGCTCCGTGCTCCGCGTCGGTGTCGGCGAGATCCTCTTCAGCGACGGCGACGCCTACGCGGCGGTGGACTCTGGGGTCGAGGCGGTGCGCGCCCTCGGTGCGCCGAAGGCCGCAGGGTTCGTCAACGGCGTCCTGCGGAACGTGGCCCGCCAAGGGGAACCGCCCCTTCCCGAGGGGCCCGAGGGTGAGGCCTTGCGCTTCGGTGTTCCTCCCTGGCTCTTCGAGGATCTGAGCGAAGCGTTCGGGGACGCGGAAGCGAAGGAGTTCCTCGACTCATCGAATCAGCCGTCCCAGGTGGGCGTTCGCCACAGGAGCGGCGCGAAGCCGGGGAACGAGGTAGAAGGGATCGCCGATGCCTTCCTTCTCGAAGACGTGTCGCAGCACCGCGACGAGATCGCGGCAGGGGGGCTCATCATCTCCGACCCGTCGTCGGTCGCGGTCGTCGCCGCGCTTGATCCGCGCCCGGGCGACCGAGTGCTCGACATGGCCGCCGCCCCGGGAGGCAAGACACTCCACCTCTGGGACCTCATGGGAGGAGAAGGGACGCTCATCGCGATGGACCGGCACGCGAGGCGAACGAGCAGCGCACAGCGACGCCTCGAGCGTCTCGGCGCCGACGTGCAGTGGGTGATCGGCGATGCCGTCGACCCACCGTTCTCGCCGGGGAGTTTCGACCGGATCCTCCTCGATGCGCCGTGTTCCGGACTCGGAACGCTTCGGCGGCGTCCGGAGATTCGCCACCGCCTACGGCCCGAGAGCGCTGCGGTGGCGGGACGGATCCAACGTCGCATGCTCGAGGCGGCCGTGTCGCTCCTGCGCCCGGGAGGACGCCTCGTGTACTCGGTATGCACCGTCACGCCGGAAGAGACGACACGCGTTGTCGAGGGAACACAGGCTCGGCCGCCAGACGATCTCGCCGGGAAGAGCTTCGACAGTGGCATCCTGCTCGCCCCGCACATCACCGGGTCCGACGGCATGTTCATCGCCGTCCTGGACCGCTGACGGCAACATCTTCGAACAGGCGCGACGCGAGAACCCGATACACTCGCACATCGTGATCAAGCCACCACGTATCGCCCCGTCGATTCTCGCCGCCGACTTCGCCCGTCTGGGAGACGAGGTGGCACGCATCGAAGACCACGTCGACCTTCTCCACGTGGATGTCATGGACGGACACTTCGTGCCGAATCTGACCATCGGCATGCCGGTGATCGCTTCGCTCCGCAAGGTGACCGAACTCCCACTCGACTGCCACCTCATGACCCTCAACCCCGATCACTACCTCGAACCGCTCAAGGAGGCCGGCGCGGATCTCGCCACCGTGCACATCGAGGTGTTCCCCGACCCGACGGCGGTTGCGGGGATTGCACGTGAAGTCGGCCTCGGATTCGGCCTCGTCATCAACCCACCGACCCCCTTCGAGGCGATCGAGCCTTACATCGAACTCGCGGACATGGTGGTCGTCATGTCGGTCCATCCGGGCTTCGGAGGCCAGTCGTTCATCGAGTCCGTGCTACCGAAACTCGAACGCGTCAGGAAGTTCGTTGACTCCGCGGGATTGTCGACCGATATAGAGATCGATGGTGGCATTGGGCCGGACACGATCCGATCGGCTCGCGAGGCCGGCGCCGACGTATTCGTGGCAGGAACGTCGGTGTTTCGGGCTCCCGACCCGGTGGCCGCCGTGCGCGACATGAAGGCAGCGATCGGTCACTAGAGGAGTCATGGGAGATCGGATCCTCGTCGTCGACGACGACCCGGACATTCTCGAATATGTTCGAATGAACCTCGAACGAGAGGGGTTCGAAGCCGAGACGGCATCGAACGGGACCGACGCGCTCCGCATGGCTTCGGAGCGGCCGCCATCGCTCGTGCTGCTCGATGTGATGATGCCGGGTATGGACGGGCTCACCACGCTGCGGCACCTCCGCAACGACCCGCCCACCGCAAGCGTGCCCGTCGTGATGCTCACCGCAAAGGCGCTCGCCCAGGACCGGGTGCAAGGCCTCGACCTCGGTGCCGACGATTACATCACCAAGCCATTCGCCGTCGAGGAACTCATCGCTCGGGTGCGGATGGTCATCCGGAGGGCGCAACAGATGCGGGACGTGTCACCGCTCACCGGGCTGCCCGGCAATTTCCGGATCGCGGCCGAACTCGAGCGACGCGTCGCATCCCATGATCCGCTTGGTGTGGTCTACGGCGATCTCGACAACTTCAAGGCCTTCAACGACCACTACGGCTTCATGCGCGGCGACACCGTGATCAAGTTCACCGCGAGGGTGCTCACCGAAGCAATCGCCGCCTTGCGAGATGAGGATGCGTTCGTCGGGCATGTCGGCGGTGACGACTTCATCGCCCTCGTGGCCCCCGATGAGGCCGAGGAGTTCTGCGAATCGGTGATCCAGGCCTTCGACGACGGCATCCTCGACTTCTACGACACCGGCGACGCGGTGCAGGGGTACATCGAAGTCACCGACCGTAGGGGAGAGCGACACGCGTTCCCGATCGCGTCGTTCTCGATGGGTGTCGTCACGAACCGGCAACGGGCGATCGCCTCCGAGTGGGAGGCGTCCGCGATCGCCTCCGAGATGAAGGAGTTCGCGAAGCGGCAACCGGGTTCGACCTACTCGGTGGATCGCAGGCAGTAGCCACGGCGCTTCAGCCCGCCGATTGACCCTTGGGCGGCCCGTTCGGTTTCCGGCACTCTCGTGGCGACTCCTTGATGCCATCACGTCCGTCGTTCGGCCTCGCCGAGTCGTGTAGCCGACGCACCTGGCCTGGGCAGACCGTCTTCCTGGCTGCGGTCATGGCTTTCGTTCGAAATGGGGCCGTTCGGCCCTAATGAAGCCTCATCTCGGGAAATGCTGAGTGGCAGACTAAGGAAAACGAGCGACGGTGCCGGAGCGGACGGTGCGGGGACGTCGGTGGATGCATCGGGGAGGTATTCGTGATCGATTCACACGATGTCCTATGGGGGCAGACGCTTCTCTATACGGCGTATGTCTTGGTGATCGTGGCTGTCATCGCCTGGTTCGCGTACTCCGTGACGAAGGAGGGGAAGAGCAGCACGGTCTCGAGAACGTTCTTCTGGAGCTTCTTCGCGTTGCTCGTCGTCGTGGGGTTCTCGCTGCACCTCGTCACCTACAACACGATCCCGTGGGTGAAACAGGATCTGCATCGAGGCGACACGGTGGCCGATCAGCAGTTCGACATCGTGGTCGAAGACCACGAGTTCATCCTCCCGGCGGAGGAGATGGTCGTGAACTGCAATGAGTTAGTGCTCTTCGATGTCACCTCGAATGATCTCACCTACGGCTTCGGCCTGTTCCGCGAGAACAACTCGATGGTCATGCAGATGCAGGTCGTCCCGGGGCACCGCAACGACCTCCTGTGGGAGTTCAAAGAGAACGACACGTACTCCATCAGATCGACGGAGTACTCCGGCCCGGCGGGTTACCAGATGATCGTCAAAGACGCCGTGACCGTCGTTGGATGCTCGTAGGAGGCGCACGATGACTACTGATACTGCACCCACCCCGAGCTCCAAGTCCGGCTTCCTCACGACCCTCATCGAAGGCAACGAGGGCGGACTGAAAGCCGACGGGCTCACTCCCGCTCAGAAGCTGTCTCTCCGCTTCGTCGTCATCGGGCTGATCTACTTCGGATTCGCCGCGGTCGAGGGCATGATCCTGCGGATCTACCAGATCGAGATCATCTCGTTCATCGGAATCGAGCAGTACTTCGGAATCCTGACGGCCCATCCGCTCGTTGGGATCTTCGGGTCTTCGTACATGATCGTGTTCGGCGCGTTCCTTTTCGTCATCCCGTTCATGATGAAGAAGCCGCTCTGGAGCCTCAAGATTGGGCAGGCATCGTTCCTGCTGATCGCGATCGGGGTCTTCACGTTCTGGTTCTCCGGATTCGTCTCCCACTACGCCGCGCTGTACACGCTGTACTGGCCGCTCCCTGCGGACTTCGACCAGTTCAGCGCCCTTGGCGGGTCGTTCTTCATCCTCGGCATTGCGCTCGTGATGGTTGGATCGCTCCTCTTCGTGCTGAACGTCTTCAAGTCGATCACGTACACACCTGAGGGCTGGGAGAAGCAACCGGGAAGGGCGCTGCTGTCGTCGGCGCTCGGCTTCACAGGTTTTGCGAACCTGTTCCGCAAGGAGAAGAAGGAGCACCTCGTCCCACTCCCGGTCGCGGCGATCGCTCGCGGCACGGTGGACGTTGCGCTCAATGCACTCATCATCACGTTCTCGGGCGTGCTGATCCTGATCTACTCGATCTGGTACTTGTTCGGCGTCGACCTCAGCAAGACGGCGATCGACGCCCTCCTGTACAAGAACTGGTACTGGTGGGGACTCGATCTCGTTGCGGACGGACTCGTGCTCATCTTCGTGGCGGGTACGTGGTACCTGATCGCGATGCTGATCACCGGCAAGAAGCTGTTCATGCAGAACATCGCCCGGGCAGCGCTGGCCGTCGAGCTCGTCGTGTCGTGGACCGTATGGTCACATCACCTGCTGTCCGACCAATCCCAACCGGCGATCCTGAAGATCGTGTCGGGTGAACTGGTGACGGCGTTCGAGTTGGTCACACAGGGCCTCGCGATCTTCATCACGCTGGCGACGTTGTGGATGGCCCGGCCTCTGAAGATGACGAACGAGCTGAAGTTCCTGCTCGGTGGCCTCCTCGGGTTCGGCCTCGCCGTTCCTGCGGGGATCATGCAGGCCGACGTCGGCCTCAACCGCATCCTCCACAACACCCAGTGGATCGTCGGGCCGCACGTGCACGTCGCGATTCTCGTCGGCCTCGGGATGACGCTGTACGCGGCGTTCTACGTGCTGTTCCCCCTCTTGACAAACGGCGTGAAGCTGTACAGCCAGAAGATGTCCGACATCCACTTCTGGTTCACGCTCGTCGGGGGCATCGGCATGGGTGCGTTCATGGGCATGGCGGGACTCCAGGGCATGCTGCGCCGCACCGTGTACATGGAGGGGGAGTACGCGCCCTACATGTGGCTCGCGGCGATCTCCGGCGCGCTCATCCTGATCGGGTTCGTGGTGTTCATGGTCAACATCATCATGTCGATCGGTCTCAAGGGCCTCCTCGGCATCTTCACGAAGTCGAAGCTCGAGACGAAGGATCTGGTTCCCTCGAGCTGACCCTCTCTGATCCCGGGCACGGCGCCGCTCAGGCGTCGGGTCCGGGATCAAACGTCGGTGT
>JBDLHX010000020.1:0-28130 GCA_039715165.1 Actinomycetota bacterium | reverse complement strand
GGGTTCGATGCCCACCTCCCCCAACGCCTCAGACGCTCGCCGGAAGACTTGCAGAGCGGCCACCTGTCTCCCCGACCGATACAGAGCCACCATCAGGTGTGCCCACAAGCGTTCCCGATATGGTGACCCGGCGACCATCGCCTCGAGGTCTCCAACGATGTCGGCGTGCCGTCCCGAAGCAAGTTCCGCAGCGAACTGCATCTCCACCGCCTGTGCCCGTCGCTCGTTGAGCCGCCGCACCTCAGCATCAACGAAGCTCGGATCACCCAATCCCGAAAAGGGCTCGCCACGCCAGAGACTGAGCGCCTCGCTCAGGAGTGATCCGGCTTGTTCTGGATCGTCGCGCATCACGTCGAGCGCTTCTGCCAAGCGCTCTTCGAAGCGGCCAGCGTCGATCGACTCGGGACCGATCTCCAACACATACCCCGACCCGCTCGTCACGATCGGAGACGGATCGACCCCCAACACCGACCGCAGCTTCGACACGTGAAAACGCAGAGCGCTTGCACCACTCGACGGCAGGTCCTCGCCCCACAAATCCTCGATGATGCGATCCGCAGACAACACTTCACCAGCGTGAACCAGCAACAGGGCGAGCAACGCCCGCTGCCGCGCAGCCGGGACCGCCACCACCTCGCCCCCGACCTCGACCTCAATCGGACCGAGGACCCGGAACTCCATGTGTAGAAGGTATCAAACGCCACCAACCCTGGCCGACGCCTCACACCCGGTGGCCAGCGGCTGGTCTAGTGCGTGACGAGCGGCTCGGTGGCCTTTGCTCCCTCGACCCAGTCGTCGACCATGCCGTTGGTCGGGAGGCGGCGCACAAGCCGCTTCCTGACATTGAGGTCGGCCATCGCCATGAGGAGCCGGTCCGCGTTCCTGCGCCGCAGCGCACGGATCGTGTCGACTCCGGCCATCCCGAGCAGATCGGCATACTCCGGCCCCACACCAGGGACGCGCATGAGGTCGGCACGGTTCGCCCACAAGAGGATGTCACCCTCGGCGAGTCCGGTGGCTTTCGCCAGGCGCCGTCTCCCGGTTCGCGTCGATGCAGTCTTGAGCAGAGCATCAGTCGTGCGGACGCCTGCTTTGCGCAGCGTCGTCTGATCACGTTGGGTCATCGATGTGACAGCCAAGATCGATGCCAATGTCTGCCCCCTCTCCCGCTATCTCCCGGGCGTCAGTTGCGCAATCCTACCGGATGGCCGTGTCGCCGTTTCTTGGATCATCGCGTCGCCTTCATCTGACATCGTCCGGGCTCTGGATGCGTGGTTCGGCGAGGTGATCGAACCAGACTTCGACGACCCCGTCCGGGTGGCTCTCGAGGAGATCAAGAAGGTCGACGTCTCCCTCGAGGCCGAGGAGCCGCTCCCAGACCTCTCCGGCGAGTACGACCGGAAGGCCTCGCCGGTAGCGGTACTTCGGCACGGTTGCCGCTGATCCCGAGGCCTCGACAATGAGCGCCTCGACGTCCTCCGCTCCCGTTCCGGGCTGATCCCCGTGTGCCACCACGACGAGGTCGGTCGCAGGGCCTCGCATCACGACGTCGAGACCGACGCGGAGCGAAGCGGCGAGCCCCTCATGCCACTCGGGGTCGATCACGATCGTCGCGTCCGTCGGCGCCATTGCGTCCACGACCGCCTCTGCGTCGGGCCCGAGCACGGCGATGACCTCATCGACAGGCCATGTCGCTGCATCGGCGAGGACCCGGTCGATGAGCGGCACTCCACCGATCTCGCTCAGGTATTTCGGGCCGGGAAATCCGGACCCGGGGTCGTTGGCCAGAACGACGGCGACGGTTCGTGGCACGGTCTCTCCTTCGGTCGACCGACAACGGTACCCGGGTTCGACGCGGTGAGCGCCGCTACGTAGCGTCGAGGATCTCGAGGGGGTACCGCAGACGAGCTCCGACCTCAACGTCGGCGAGCGGTCCTTCGGTCAGGATGTGCCGCACACGCCCGCCGGCCGCCCGGACCGACTCGGCGAGTCGATCGATGACGTCCGGGACGGGATGCACCGTCGCCCCACACACCGAACATGCACCGTCGCGTTCCCGGCTGATGCGCTCGCAGGCTTCGCAGACGGAGCCGGGAGTCACTCGATCCGCCTGGAGGAAGAGCACATCGACCGCCCGTCGATTCACGGCGGCGCAGACGGCTTCGAGTCCGAGCACGGCGTTCCCACCCGATGCCGCAGCGTCAAAGAGATCACCGACGAACCGTCTCTCTTCCACGACCTCCCGATCGGCGGCGACACGACGGGCGTGATCGAGGACAAGGGCCGGCGTCATTGTGCCGGGATCGATGGTGAAGCTCCCCGCAAGCCGGCCGAACACGTCCGATGCAAGCGCGTCGATGGTCGCTGCGACGTGGCTGTCTGAACCACCGACGATGAGGAGATCGAACGCGTCCTCCTCCCTCATGAGTTCCGCGAGTCTCCCCGCAACGAGCCCGAAGTGCTTCGCCGTCACCTCGTCCGTGCGTGCCCTCACCCTCTGCTCCTCGTACCCGGCGAAGCCCCCGTAGTTCGACTTGCGGATCTCCTCGGCACGCATCTCCTCCCACGTCTCGAGCCGACCCATCGAGAAGCGGAAGATCGACCCGAGGCGGCGTCCGACGACAGCGACGCAGTACCGGGGGAAGTGCTCGATCATCGACTCGAGCGGCCGCAGGTATGGGGCTTCGTCGAGGATCGCACGGTCCCGAACCGGTCCCGGCAGCGCCATCTGCTCGTCGAGTCCGGCCCCCGATGACCTGAAGATGGCGACGCCGTGGCCGAGGTCGACACCGAGACGACTCGAGTCGCGCGGAAGGGCGTCGATGTCGGCGAGGATCGAGCGGCGGTGCTCTCGGTCGAGCAGCTCCGCGTCCGCCGTCACGGACGCGAGGAGATCCTTCATCCGCGCCGGCAGATTGCGCAGCGACTCGGGCCCCGGAGGGAGGTTGATGTAGACCGAGAGAACCGGGAAGCCCTTGGTGGGCGCGTGTCGCAGCCGATCGATCGACACATGGTCCAGCACTCCGACCTCCCAGGTGTGGTGCCGCCGAGACTACCCCTGCGTCCCGGGGCCGGGAAGGGCGATGCCCGACTTGCCAAGATCGCCTCGACCATTGAGACTCATCCCTGGCCGGGACGGCCGCCGAATGCAGCCGGACCCGGAGGCCGCTCAACGAACGGAGGCTGCAGGTGATCGTCGGAGTCCCCACCGAGATCAAGACCGAGGAGTACCGAGTTGCCATCACGCCGGTCGGTGTGAGGGAGTTGGCGGCACACGGGCATCGAGTCCTCGTCCAAGCGGGAGCCGGAACCGGATCGTCGATCGACGACGATGCCTATGTGGCGGTCGGGGCCGAGATCGTGCCGAGCGCCGCGGGCGTCTTCGAGAACGCCGACATGATCCTCAAGGTCAAAGAGCCGCAGCCGGTCGAGATCTCGATGCTCCGGGAGGGGCAGGTCCTCTTCACCTACCTCCACCTCGCCGCGTATCCGGCGGAGGCCCAGGGGTTGATCGAGTCCGGCGTGACGGCTATCGCCTACGAGACCGTCGAGATGCCCGACGGGAACCTCCCGCTCCTCGCTCCGATGAGCGAGATCGCCGGCCGCATGGCCACCCAGGCCGGCGCACACCACCTCGAGCGGCCCGCCGGAGGACGCGGACTCCTCATGGGCGGCGTCGCCGGCGTGGCACCGGCCAGGGTCGTCGTGCTCGGCGCAGGAAACGCAGGCCGCAACGCTGCCTTCATCGCAACGGGGATGCGAGCCGAAGTCTTCGTGCTCGACCTCAACGTCGACAAGCTCCGCCACATCGACGAAGCGTTCCAAGGACGGATCATCACCATTCGGTCTTCGCTCCATGCGATCGAAGAGCTTCTCCCAACCGCCGATCTCGTCGTCGGCGCGGTGCTCGTCGCCGGTGCACGCGCCCCGGTCGTTGTCTCCGAGGAGCACGTGAAGACCATGAAACCCGGCAGCGTCATCGTCGACATCTCGATCGATCAGGGCGGTTGCATCGAGACCGCCCGCGAGACGACGCACGCAGATCCCGTCTACACCGAGCACGGTGTCGTCCACTACGCCGTCGGGAACATCCCGGGAGCCGTTCCGAACACGTCGACGTATGCGCTCACCAACGCGACGCTGCCGTACACGGTGTCGCTCGCAGACGGCATCGAGCAGGCAATTGAGCACCACCCGGAACTCGTGCCGGGGTTCAACGTCGTCGGAGGGAAGGTCACGAACCAGGCGGTCGCGGCGTTCCTCGAGACCGAGTACACCCCGCCGCTCCAGGCCCTCGGCCTCTCATAGGACCTCAGACGCCTCCACCGCGTCGGCGGTCTGCGTGCGCTGTGCGTTGATCCAGTCCTCGAAGTCCTGACGGGCAACGCGCCACTCCCTGCCGAACTTGACCGCAGGGAGCCCACCGGATCGCAGCTGACTCGTCACCACGAACGGCGACACGTCCATGTACTCGCAGATGTCTGCGACCGAGAGCCAGTCCTTACCGATGTCCACCGTGATGCGATCCATGGGACCGTTCTACCTGATCTGAGGCCCGGAGTCCAGCCCCGCGAAAACCGCTTGCGGGTCTCGGGGACCGGTCGTAGGGTCCAGGACTAATGCGACCAACCCGGTCGCTCTGCAGGATTGCTGGGGCAGCACGGGCGGAGTGATCTGGGGAGGTTGACGCATGAAGATCGAGGCATCCACGGTTGAGGCGCATCGTTTCGCGCGCGTTCGCCGCAAGGGATACGACCCCATCGAGGTCGACCGCGTCATGGAGAGGCTCATCGCCACGCTCCGTTCCTACGAGCAGGACACGGCCAACCTCGAGGACCGCGTGCAGGAAGCCGACGACTCGGTCGATGCAATTCGCCGCACCTTCGCCGCCGCTCAACGCACCCGCGACGAGATGATCAACGAGAGCGCTGCCCGCGCTGTTGATGTTGTCGAGAAGGCCCGCTCAGAGGCGGAGGCGATCATCTCCGAGGCACGTATGGAGGCCGAGTCGGTTCTGTTCGAGCGTGACGGCCTGCTCGCCCAGGCGCACGGTGAGCGAGCGGAGTTCATGGCCGCCGGCGAGATCGAGCTCGACCGGCTCCTCCTCGAAGCAGAGACAGCACGCTCGATTGCGATCGTTGAACGGGACACGGCACTGGCGGACCTCGAGGACGAGATCGCGACACGACGCACCGAGGCTCTCGACGAAGCGGAGCGCCTCGCGAACGAGATGGTCGGCGCCGCTCGCCGCGAAGAGATGCGCCTCACGACACGTCTCGAGGAACTCAGGTCCGCACTCGCAGAGGTCGATTCGACGATCCACATTCTTGCATCGCTCGCCGAGCCGCACACGACCCACATGGCAGATGTCATCGACCTCACAGCTCCTGAATCCGCATTCTCCGGGATGCGGCGGAGCTGACGTTCGGGGCGGAGGACCTGGGGGCCCCGCCGTCGATCGCGGGCCGTCCAACAGGGCGGCCCGCGTCCGGCGCCCTCTTCTCATTCTGTGGGCCCGTGGCCGCGTATACGGGGACTGCAACCCTGGGTATGCGGTAATGGAAACGGGTCGGGCGAAGAGGCATAATCACCCTCATGACCGACCAGTACTACCAGGAAGACAGCCAGGCGACGACCGTCCTCGTCCTCGGGATCCTCGGGCTCGTGATGTGCCAGGTCCTCGGCCCGTTCGCATGGGTCATGGGGAACAGGGAGATCGAAGCGATCGAGGCCGGACGGCGACCGGCGCAGAACAGAGGCACCGCTCAGGCCGGCCGCATCCTCGGGATCATCGCGACGGTGCTCATGATCATCGGCATCGTGACCATCATCCTCGTCATCGCACTCATCGGCTTCGCTTCGTTCTCGACCGGCTCCTCCGGGTGATCGCAGCCTGGACGCCGCCGGCCCGCCTGCGCAGCGGGACGCTGTACGCGATCCCGTTCGTCGCGGCGGTCGCTCTCGCCACGATTGAGCCATCCGAAGGCTCCCCAACGATCTGCGGTTTCGCTACCTGCACCGGCGTCGCGTGTCCCGGGTGCGGCATGGCACGCGCCACGGGGCATCTGCTGCGAGGCAACGTCGTCGAGGCGCTGCGCTACCACCCGCTCGTGTTCCTCATCCTCGCCGAGTTCCTCGGAGCATGGGGGATCTGGGTCGCGCACCGGGCCGGCTGGATCACGTGGCGTCACCGGAAGTGGGTCGACGTCGTGATCGGAGCGACGGCCGCCCTGCTCATCGTCGTGTGGATCATCCGACTCGCCACGGGGACGACGCCGCCGGTCTAGTGGTCGGCCTCCACGCCCACCGGCACGACCTCGGGGGGATCCGTCGCGTACTCGAGAGAGACGAGGCCGCGTTCGTAGAGATCCGCGAGGAGCCCCGCAGATGAGAGTTCGAACATGGAGAGGCGTTCAGCCAGCTCCTGGGTCGTTGCCCCGGCACCGATCGCGGCGAGGACCGACCACGAATCGGCATCGATCTCCACCTCATCGACGCCATCGGCGAGATGCTGGCGCATCGCGTAGCGAGCAGAAGGATCGGGGAGAGCCCGAACGATCCGATCCCACTCGGATCGGCGCTCGTCGGCGGCCTTCATGACCTCCTCGACGTCGAGACGCTCGGCTTCGGCCGCTCCATACGCTCGCGTCCGGACATCGTCGACGAACCAGAACCTCCCCGAACCGTCGTTCGTGAGGCGGATGAGCACCTCGCTCGTTTGCTGAAGGACGAGCGGCCGCGCCGGGCGGGGCCACTTGCCGCCGGGGTTCCGACCCCTGCGGTCACGGACCGAGGGCTCTTGGAGGTCGGCGAGCGCAGCAACGGTGCCGTCGACGTCACGAGTCGTCGCATACGTGATGTAGCCGTCGATGAAGTAGATGCGACCGGTGAACACCGTGGTCTCGATGCGCAACACGCCGGTCTTGTCACCGGAGGCCAATAGCTGCAACACATCGGCGACGGCGAATGCACCGAGATCGCCCTGAAGAACGTCCATGGTTGCTTATCGGGCCGCCGTTCGGTTTGCTTGATGGGGAGTCGGGTGGAGGCGACAGGCAACAGGCAACAGGTGACGGGCAAACGGAAGCGGCCCCCGGTTCCCCGGGGGCCGCCCTTCTTGCTACTTGTGTCTTACTACTTGCTACTCAGAAGCAATTGCCGCCTGGGCTGCCGCGAGGCGAGCGATCGGAACCCGGAACGGTGAGCAGCTCACGTAGTTGAGGCCGAGGTCGTGGCACAGCGCGATCGAACGCGGCTCGCCGCCGTGCTCGCCGCAGATCCCAGCCTCGATCTCCGGACGGGTTGCCTTGGCCTTCTCGAGCGCAATACCCATGATCTGACCGACACCGTTCGGGTCGATCGTGAAGAACGGGTTGTCTGCGAGGATCCCCTCGGACAGGTAGTCCATGAGGAAGCTGCCCTCGGCGTCGTCCCGGCTGATGCCGTACGTCATCTGCGTGAGGTCGTTCGTGCCGAACGAGACGAACTCGGCGTACTCCGCGATCTGGTCGGCGGTGAGCGCCGCACGGGGGATCTCGATCATCGTGCCGAACTTGTAGTCGACCTCGAGACCCTGCTCCGTCATGACGTCCTTGGCCTCCTTCTCGAGGATGCCACGCTGGCGCTTCAGCTCGTTCACATGGCTCGTCAGCGGGATCATGATCTCCGGGTGGACGTCGACGCCTTCACGCGTCACCTGGCACGCCGCCTCGATGATCGCCCGCACCTGCATGCGGGTGAGCTCCGGGCGCAGGATGCCGAGGCGCACGCCGCGCAGACCGAGCATCGGGTTCTGCTCGCGTAGCGCCTCGACGCGCTCGAGCATCGCCGACTTCTCGGCGATCTCTGCCTCGAGAGCGGCCTCGGCCTCTGTCGACGTGTCGCCGTTCAGCTTGATCCTGAGATCGGCGATCTCCGTCGTGAGGTCCTCAAAGGCCGGGAGGAACTCGTGCAGCGGCGGGTCGATGAGCCGGATTACCACCGGGTATCCGTCCATCGCACGGAACAGCCCGGCGAAGTCCTCACGCTGGTGCGGGAGGAGCGAGAACGTGACTTCCTCACGCTCGGCCTGATCGTCGGCAAGGATCATGCGCTGAACGACAGGGAGGCGCTCCGGCTCGAAGAACATGTGCTCCGTCCGGCAGAGGCCAATGCCCCGTGCGCCGTAGGAACGGGCACGTTCGGCGTCACTCGGGTAGTCGGCGTTCGCCCACACGTCGAGTTCGCGACGCTCATCCGCCCACTCGAGGATCTTCGTGAGATACGGGTCGTCGATGTCGGGAACCTTCGTGTCCACTTTGCCGAGGAACACCTCACCGGTCGTGCCGTCGACCGAGAGCCAGTCGCCCTCGTTGACGACGACGTCGTCGACCTTCATCGTGCGAGCAGCGACGTTGATGTCGAGCTCGTGAGCGCCAACAACGGCCGGCTTGCCGAACTGGCGAGCAACGAGTGCCGCATGGCTCGTACGGCCGCCGCGTGATGTGACGATGCCGTTCGCCGCGAGCATGCCGTGCACGTCATCCGGTTTGGTCTCCGGCCGACCGAGAATCACGTCCTTGCCGTCCTTCGCCCACTGCTCGGCGAGGTCGGGGTCGAACGCGACCATGCCGACCGCGGCGCCCGGCGAGACATTGAGGCCGAGGGCGATTTGCTTGCCTCCCTCGATCGCCACAGCCTTGGACTCGTCGTTGAACTGCGGATGGAGGAAGAAGTCGACGTGGTCGGGCTCGACCCGCATGAGGGCCTCGTCCTTCGTGATCATGCCTTCTTGCACCATGTCGACCGCGATGCGTACGGCCGCCTGAGCGGTCCGCTTCCCGTCACGAGTCTGGAGCAGCCAGAGCTTCCCCTTCTCGATCGTGAACTCCATGTCCTGCATGTTGCGGTAGTGGCCCTCGAGCTTCTTCGAGAAGGCATCGAACTCCGCATACGCCTCGGGCATGTCGTCGCCGAGCTTGGCAATCGGGTCGGTGATGCGGATACCCGCGACAACGTCCTCGCCCTGCGCGTTCATCAGATAGTCGCCCTCGAGGTGCGGCTCACCGGTCGTGGCGTTGCGGGACATGGCGACGCCGGTGCCCGAACCGCTGCCCATGTTGCCGAACACCATCGTCTGCACATTGACGGCTGTACCGAGGTCGTGCGCGATCTTGGCGGCGTTGCGGTAGTCGATCGCCCGCTTGCCGTTCCACGACTTGAAGACCGCCTCGACCGCCATCATGAGCTGGTCCTTGGGATCCTGAGGGAAAGCCCGGCCGGTCTCGGCCTGGATGATGCCCTTGAACTTCTCGACGATCCCCTTGAAGTCGTCCACGCCGAGGTCGGAGTCACTGTCGACACCGGCCGCCGAGCGTGCGTCGGTGAGCACGTGCTCGAAGGCATGGTCGTCGACGTCCATGACGACGCTGCCGAACATCTGGATGAGACGGCGGTACGCGTCGTAGACGAAACGCTCATCGCCGAACGCCTCGGCCATGCCGCCGATCACAGCATCGTTGATGCCGATGTTGAGAACGGTGTCCATCATCCCCGGCATCGAGAACTTCGCGCCGGAGCGACAAGAGACGAGGAGTGGCGAATCAGCCGAACCGAACTCCTTGCCGAGGCCGGCCTCGATCGTCGAGAGCGCGTCGTCGAGTTGGCCGACGAGACCCTCCGGGAACTGCTCGCCGGCGTCGAGGTAGGCGTTGCACGCCTGCGTGGTGATCGTGAACCCAGGCGGAACGGGAACGCCGATACGAGACATCTCGCCGAGGTTGGCGCCCTTGCCGCCGAGCAGCCCTCGTACCTCATCCCAGTCGTTGCCGACGCTGGCCTCGGCTTCTTCGACCTCGTCGAACCGATAGACCCACTTCTGCATCACGTACTCCTTTGTCTGCGTCCGGCATGAACGATTCGGTAGCCCCCCGCCGCGCGGACGCGCGCGAACGCACCGTGTTCTGAGAGTTGAACGGTACCGTTCTCGCGATGCATTCGCTCACCGCGGTCCGACTGCTCGGAGCGGCGGCTCTGGTCTCCGCTCTCGGCGCGTGCACACCGGGTGCGTCCGCTGCTATCCCACCTCCCCCGACGTTCGCTCCGATGACGACGATCACCACGACGACGACGCTCGCATCGGGCGCCGAGACGGCCCCGACGACGACCACCACGACGACGACCGTGCCGCTCGATCTCCCCGACCCGAGGGGGCGCCTCGTCGTCAACGGAACCGGCGATGTCAACCTCGATCCGAAGTTCGTCCGGTCCTTCCCTTCCACCGGCTACGAGCACGCGTGGACGGGTCTCGAGGGCATCTTCCGAGAGGACGACCTCAGTGTCGTGAATCTGGAGTGCTCCGCATCGGACCTCGGTACGCCGTGGAACAAGCCATGGACCTTCCGGTGCGACCCGGACGCCCTCCCGTCGATGGCCGATGCCGGTGTCGATATCGCGAATCTCGCGAACAACCACGCGATCGACTACGGCTTCGAAGCGATGCTCGATGCCCGCAAGAATCTCGACGCAGTCGGCATCGAACCGGTCGGCGCCGGAGCCAACGCCGCTGAGGCCTATGAGCCGGTGATCGTCGAACGCAACGGGTGGACCATCGCAGTCCTTGGCGGCGGGGGCGTGAACCCCGAGACGGGGTCGTGGCACGCCACCGATGACCACCCGGGCATGACGAATGGCGACTCGGCGGAGGAGATGACCGCAGCCATTCGCGCTGCCGATGAGATCGCCGACCTCGTGCTCGTGACGATCCACTGGGGCGAGCAGGGAACGACGAAGCCCCGCCCCTTCGAGATTCGGCTCGCCGAAGCGTTCGTCGATGCCGGGGCGGATGGGATCTTCGGCCACCATCAGCACGTCCTCCAGCCGCTCGGTTGGTACAAGGGGCGGCCGATTGCATGGGGTCTCGGGAACTTCGTGTGGCAGGCCTACCCGTCCCAGGCGAGGAACACCGCTGTGGCGCAGTTCGTCTTCGAGCCGGACGGCCGTATCGGCGCCTGCCTCGTCCCGGTGGTCATCGAGTCGCCCGGTCATCCGGTGCTGCAGCCGGGGTATGAGGGGCCGTGTGTGCCTGAGGGGCCGGAATAGTCAACGACGCGGCCGACCTCATCGTCGCTTCCTCTCCCACGAAGCCTCGATCCACGGCTCGACGGCGTAGGGGTGAACCGGGGGAGACTGAGAGTCGCTCCCCCACTCGTGCCTGGATCCGCGGTTTGTCGGCATTGATGTGTCCGATTCGTGAGGTATGGCACCGGTTCGTCGGGAACCTGTGAGCTCACGTTCTCGGTGAGTGCGTTCTTGTTCCTCTCCCACCGCAGGTGGGGGAGGTGGCCCGAGCGGAGCGAGGGTCGGAGGGGGCACCCGCGCGGGCGTCCGTGCGGGTTTGGCCGCCCCCTCTGCCCTGCCGGGCATCTCCCCCAGTTCCCCTCAATCCACGGTTTCTCGCGGCTATGTGGGCCGGATGCGTTGATGTGACGGCGTTTACGCGGGTGGGGTTGTTCACGAAATGGGTGAGGGTGTGAACGGCGCTGTTGTGCATTCTCCCCCGTCGGAACGGCGGGGGAGATGGCCGGTAGGTCGTTAGGAGGGCGGTGCAGCATCGGAGGCACGCTGTGGCTCAGGACCGTTGTGGTGCGCGTCGCCCGCGGGTGGAACCGTCCCCCCTGCGCATCGGCAGAGCCGATGCGCGTCCCCCCGTCCCTCCGGTCCGGGGGGACATGGGTTGTGGGGAGGTGTTCGCTCTCGTCCGAGAGTCCGTGGATTGAGGGATCGTGGGGGAGACGATCAGGCTGCTACCTCTTCAGGGCGGGGAGCTCTGTCTCCTCGTACCTGAACACCGGGTGGTTCTCGGCGATCGTGGTGAAGTCCTCGACGGTCGGATCCTCCGGGAGATCGAAGTAGGGACCGACGATGCGCTCGAGATCCTCGTAATACGGCTTGAGCACGATCCCGGCCTCTTCTCCTGCACACTCCTCGACGGTGATCCGCTTGCTCGTACCGCCCCGGGCGAGCGAGCCGTGTCCGGCAGCCCGGAGGTTGTGGACCCAACCGACGGCGCCGTACGGTGACACGAGGTAATGCGACCCGTCCACGTCGATCGGCGTCACCGGAACGGTGCGGGGTTCGCCGGACTTACGCCCGAGAACCGTCAACTCCGATGCGGGCCCGTTGCCGCGGCGCGCCATCGCCGATGTGAACGAATTGACCGCTCTCCGGAATCGGGTGACTTCGTACTTCCTCGCCATGGCAATGACCGTACTACCCGGACCTTGCTCCTGCCGGGCCTCCTACAATCGCCACATGGCCACAGTGATTGCCGTCGCGAATCAGAAGGGCGGCGTGGCGAAGACCACGACGGTGCACACGGTCGCCGCAGCGCTCGTCGAGCGGGGAAACCGGGTACTCACGGTCGATCTCGACCCACAGGCATGCCTCACCTTTGAGAACGGGCTCAATCCCGACGACCTCGAGGCCAGTATCCACGACGTCATCCTGGGACGGGTCAACGTGAGTGACGTCGTCGTCGAAGCGAACGGCATCGACCTCGTTCCGTCGTCGATCGATCTCGCCGGCTCGGAGATCCACCTGCTCACGAAGACCGGTCGTGAGTTCGTTCTCCGACGCGCTCTCAAGCCGGTCGTCGACGACTACGACTATGTACTGATCGACTGCGCCCCATCGCTCGGCATCCTCACGCTGAACGGCCTCACGGCCGCCGACCACGTCCTCATCCCCTTCCAGGCCGAGACGCTCTCGCATCGCGCAGTCGGGCAGCTGCTCGAAACCATCGACGACGTGCGCTCCTACACGAACGAGGACCTCGAAGTGCTCGGTGCCGTAGCAACGATGTTCGACGCGAGAACCAACCTCGGGAAACAGGTGCTCGTCGAGGTTCCGGAGACACACGGAATCGACGTGCTGCCTCCACCGATTCCCCGTTCGGTGAAGGTCGCCGAGGCGCCTGGTCGCGGCCGCTCAGTCCTCACCCACGCCCGTCGGTCGAAGAGCGCCGAGGCATACCGGGCACTGGCCGAAGAGATCGAGCGACGCACATGACCAACCGTTCCGACCCGCAAGGCAAGCGAGCCCTCTTCGAGACGCCCCCAACGAGCCTCGACGACCCGCTCGAGGACGACGTCCTCCACGAGCCCGAGCATCGGGAGGGGCAAGCTGCACTGTTCTCGACCGGCGAACACCAGCGCGGGACCGGGGTCATCGAATGCTCACACTGCGGCACGAAGACCCGGGCATCACACCTCGACATGGGCGTCCGGATCGCGATGATCTCGCTGTGGATCCCCGGCAAGCACTACAGCCGCTGGATGCAATGTCCGAACTGCATGCGCCGATCGTGGTGCCGGGTGGAGTGGCTCGCCTAAGAGCCGAGGAACTGCTGCCGGTCGACGACGAAGCGCGTGTGGGTCCCTTTCGCCACGGGCCTGTCTCCCTCGTGGACCATCAGGCGGAACGACACGGCGCGTCCGTCGACCGCGACGACCTCTGCGGTCGCCTCGACGGTTGCCCCGACCGGCGACGCTGCGAGATGATCGACTGCCACGCGAGTCCCCACAGACGTCACCCCTTCGTCGAGGGACCCGGAGAGGGCGGCCACAGCCGCCTGCTCCATCAGTGCCACGACGCGCGGTGTTCCCAGAACCGGAACGTCCCCGCTCCCGAGCGCAATGGCTGTATCAGCCTCGCTGACCACGAGACCGAGGCGTGCGGTTGTGCCGACTTGAATCTCCATGTGCGCCAGACTGTACCGGGCCGCGCGACGGCTCGGGTCGGGCAAGGAGGACCGTTCGGATGATTGAGATTGACCAACATGGATCGGTCTTTGTCGCCACGCTTGACCGCGCCGAGAACACGATCGACCCGGAATTCGTCGGACAATTTGAGACCGTCCTCGATCGGGTGACTGAGGCTCAGGCGCCGCGTGCGCTCGTCACGACCGGGACCGGTCGCTTCTTCTCCACGGGCCTCTCGCTCGAGTACGTCGAGACGCTCGACGAAGCCGAACTCGCCGCGTTCCTCTCGACGGTCGACCGGCTCCTTGCCCGCATCGTCTCCGCTCCGTTCGTGACCGTTGCGGCGATCAACGGACACTGCATCGCCGCAGGGGCACTCCTCGCTCTCGCCCACGACTACCGCGTCATGCGGGCCGATCGCGGGTTCTTCTCCCTCCCATCGGTCGACGTCGGAATCCCTTTCACCCAGGGGATGACGGCGCTCATCGCCCGCAAGGTCCCACCGCCGTGGGCCGACGATCTCGCGATCTCTGGTGACCGGTTCGGCGGTCGTGAAGCGGCCGATCGCCATATCGTCCATCGAGCCGTCCCCGAAGATGCGGTCGTGCCAATGGCCATCGAGATGGGCGAACGGCACTCCGGCAAGGACACGGAGACGCTTGCGACGATCAAGCGGCGTCTGTACCACGACGTGATCGCCCTCCTGGGTCGCTGATGCACCCGATCGACCGACTCGGCGGGGCAATCGTCCGGCTCGGCCCGGAGCGGCTGCGCTTCTTCGACCAGGGATGGGGCGACCGGGACATCATCGAGAGCACCCGGATCGAGTCCGGCGACGTCGCCCCAGTACACATCGAGTGGGTCTCAGAGTCGGTGGATGACGGCATCGTCACGTCGGTCGGTGTCTTCGAGAGCCCGGCCTCGACCCTCCCCGATCACTCCCGCCGAGCCGCCGTGACTCGGATCGCCCCATCATCCGGGACCGACCGAGTGGTCGTGATGATGGCGGCTTGGAACGAGCACGACTCCCGCGCCAGATTCGGCATTGCTCGCCGCCTCGCACGACGTGGAATCGGCAGCCTCGTCCTCGAGAACCCGTTCTACGGGATCCGTCGCCCGGGCGGCGTTGATGGGCAGCCGATCCAGACGGTCAGTGACTTCTTTCTCATGGGGATCGGAGCCGTCACCGAAGGACGGAGCCTGCTCGCCGCCGTTCGAGACGAAGGGCTCGTGCCCGGGGTGACGGGGTACTCGATGGGTGGGAACATCGCGGCTCTCGTCAGCTCCACGATGTCGTTCCCCGTGGCCACGGCGCCGCTCGCCGCGTCCTACTCGCCGTCCCCGGTCTACCTCGACGGCGCCCTGCGGGGCGGAATCGCCTGGGACGCGCTCGGGGGCGAGGTGATCGAACCTCGGCTGCGCGAGGCTCTCCTCAAAGCATCGGTTCTTGATCGACCGGCCCCCGACCATGCCCGTCACGCCGTGCTCGTCGCGGCGCGCTCCGATGGCTACGTCCCACCGGAGGCAACCCGCGCGCTGCACGAGCACTGGCCCGGTTCGGAGCTGCGGTGGGTCGGCGGCGGCCACGCAACCCTGTTGTGGTTTCACAAGGATGCACTCGCGACCGCGATCGTCGACTCCTTCGGGCGCCTCGTGCAGACCTAGACCGGGCTGCTCTCCTCACTAGGATCTCAGCGACACGCGCCTGGGGGACAACCATCGACTCCGTGTTCTTCATCTACGCCTCGGGATCACTCTTCGTCTACGCGCTCGTCTCGAAACGGCTGGCGTCCACCCCGTTCTCGGGCCCGATGCTGTTCGTGGCGGCCGGCCTCATCGGCCACGCGACCGGAGTGATCGAATCGATCGAAATCGTCGAATCGCCGATCGTCAGCCTCCTCGAGATCACGCTCGCGCTGCTCCTGTTCACCGATGCGATGAAGGTCCACGTCCAGCCGTGGGAGGCTGACGCGCTCTTTCCGAGGAGACTCCTGCTCATCGGAATGCCGCTGACGCTCATTGCCGGTACGGCCGCGGCGGTCCTGGTCTTCCCTGCCGCAGGTTTCGTCGCCGCAGCGACGATCGCGACGATCCTCGCACCAACCGACGCGGCGCTCGGCCATGCGGTGGTCTCGAATCCGCGCGTTCCGATTCGGATCCGTGAGGCACTCGGAATCGAATCGGGGCTCAACGACGGGATCGCCCTTCCGGTCCTCCTCTTCCTCATTGCTCTGGCCGGGGCGGAAGAAGGCGAGGCCCTATGGAGTCTCTTCGCCAAGGGCATCGGGATCGGAGTCGCCGTCGGGTTGATTCTCGGCCTCGGTGCGGGTGCCGCAATCCGCTTGGCCAGACGGAAGAGCTGGATCGGTGGGGCATGGACGCAGATCGCCGTCGTTGCGGTGGCGTTCGTCGCATTCCTTGCGACCGATCATCTCGGCGGAAGCGGGTTCATCGCGGCGTACGTCGCCGGCCACGGTTTCGGCCGAATCGTCGGCGAGATCGACGAGGATTCGGGCATCTTCGCTGAGCACATGGGGACGGGCCTCGCCATGATCTCGTTCCTCATCTTCGGGGCATACATCCTCGGCCCGAACATCGACTCCTTCTCAATGTCCACCGTGATCTACGCCGTGCTGAGCCTCACCGTGGTTCGGATGGTCCCCGTCTGGATCTCGATGGTTCGTACCAACGTCGACGTGCCGACGATCGGCTATCTCGGCTGGTTCGGGCCGCGAGGCCTGGCGTCGATCATCTTCGCCGGTGTGCTCGTCGAAGAAGCCGGCCTCATCGGATCGGAGCTCGTCATCGGTGCCGTCATCGTCACTGTGACCTTGAGCATCATCGCCCACGGGGCGACGGCCCCCGTCGCAGCGGAGCGCTACGCGAACTGGAGTGAGAGCCGCTGAGCTTCGCGCTGCGGCCTACGCGTTCTTGATCTTGAACGCGGCGACGATCTGCAGGGCACCGTCCATGAGGAAGTAGATCCCGGCGATGATCGCGAGCACGAGGATCGAGGCCGCCGGCCAGAGAAGCACAATGGCACCAGCGACGATCGCCAACGCGCCACCGAAGATGACCCACCCGCGACCGGGGAGGTCCCCGTCCTTGAATCCGCGGAAGACGTCGAAGAGGCCGCTGATGACCCAGAAGATGGCGGCAATGAGGACGATGATCCCGATCGTCTCCGCCGGATTCTTCATGACGACGATGCCGAGCACGATGCCGATGACACCGACCAGGAGGAGGATCCAGCGTCCTTCCGACTCTCCACCGAAGAGCGCGATGAGGAATCGGATGATGCCGAAGAAGAGCATCCAGAACCCGATGAGCCAGCCCACGACACCGAGGGTCTTGTCCGGCCAGAACAGCAGTGCGGCGCCGATTCCAACGCTCAGCACGCCGGAGACCAGGAACAACCACCAGTAGTTCTTCAGCTCTTCATAGACCGAGATCTGCACGACACTCCTCTTCAATCGTTGCCCGCCATGCTACGACCACCCGTGAATTCATCCGAGTATCAAACAGTGGGCCGGCGAGACACCTATAGGCCGCTGCGAGCCCTGGGTTCGTACGGGGGTTAGGCGACGATGGACTCGCCGTCCTGCTGTTGAACGACGAACGCCACCACGAGCGACTCCCTGCGCGGCCAGCCGTTGAGGTAGTCGAGCGCCGTCGTGTTCGCGTGGGAGCAGAACTCCGCGGCCGACATGACCGGCTGGGGTGTGACGACGAGCTCGAGCCCTGGACGGGCCTTCAGCTCGCCTGAGGCCAGATCGAAGCCCTCCATCTCCACGACGGCGAGACGCAGTTCGTCGCACTTGCGTACGAAGCGCTCCGCGACGTCGCGAGGGAAGAAGCCCTCCCCGTCCTCGGAGCGGTGCGCCGCCAGTGGGTCGAATTCGGTGAGGAGCGCGACGGTGGCAGGGTCCTCGTCGGCCCAATCGTCCTCCGGCTCCTCCCGCTTTGCCTGGGCGCGCCCGCCCCCAAGCTGGATGACCCCCTCCACCTGATCGAATGCCAACGGGTCAACGATCCGCTCGGCCATCTCGAGCGCCCGGAACAGGTCCCGTATCTCGAGGTCGTGCACGTCGTCGCCGGCGGCGGGATAGATCTGCACGACCGTCGATGCGCCGTCCCAGAACACCATCCCGACGAACTCGTTCTCACGCCACAGCTCGACGACGGGCTCGTCGAAGTCTTCGCGTTCGGTCTCAACGGTTCGGATGGGGATCATGGGGCTCCGTGGTTGCGCGGAGCAAGAATACCGTCGGGGTTACGCCTCGACGCGGACGCCTCGCCAGAATGCGATTCGGCCGGCGATCTCCTCGGCCCCGGGCTTCGGGTCGGCGTAGAACCACGCCGCCCCACGGTTCGTGTCCCCGTCGACCGTCACGTCGTAGTACCCGGCGGTGCCCTTCCAGGGGCAACGGCTTTCGAGGTTGCTCGGCGTGAAGTACTCCTCATTGAGAGCGGACGGCGGGAAGTAGTGGTTCCCCTCGACCATCACGATGTCATCGCTCTCGGCGAGAACGGCGCCATTCCAAACGGCTCTCGGCATCAGTTCACTCCTCGTCGGGTTGCCGCTCACAACACCGATGCCGCCGCGCCCATTTCCACAACCGCCGGCTACATGAACCAGGGGATGATGCGATAGGGAATGGCCGACCGGTACGAGCGATAGCCCGGAACGTGCTCGACCAGCCGGTCCTCTTCGAACCCGGACTTCGCCATGAAGAACGGGATGAACACGAGTGACACGATGGCCGCAGCCGTGTTGAGCGTTGCGAGCCCAAGCCCCAACCCACCGGTGACGACAGCGAGATAGATCGGATGCCGCACGAGCCGGTACGGGCCTCCATCAGCGAGCGTCGCTTGATGCACCGGTGAGGGGTAGATCGTGAGGTTGCTGCCAAGGACCACCACGGACCACACGCCCATGACAACGGCACCCGCCACGAGGGCAATGCCGACGATCTGTGCGAACCCGAGCAGAACACCTTCGGAGATCGGCTCGGTCCCGAAGAGAGCGAGTGCGTAGAGACCGAAGAGCCCAAGCTGGGCAACGACCCACCACCCGCCACGCTCGGAGAAGCTCACAGACGCACCGCCACTATCGAAGTTGATAGTATGTGACTTAGATTATCTGGCATGACGCTATCATTCTCGTTGCTGGGCGAGGAGTAGGCTCGAGAACGGAACGACATGGACTTCAACGCATTCACGCAGAAATCTCAGCAGGCCATTCTCTCCGCACGGGACCTCGCAACGCAGCGTACCCACCCGTCGGTAGAACCTGAGCACCTCCTCGCCGGGCTTCTCGCCCAGACGGACGGCCTCTTGTACCCGATCCTGGCGAAGCTCGGCATTCATGCGACCGACGTCACCGGACCGCTCGACCGGCGACTCGAAGCCTTCCCGAGTGTGGTCGGCGGCGGCGACCTCACCTTCTCCCCCGCTTCGCTCGAAACCCTCACCGCCGCCGACGATGAACGGAAGGCGCTCAAAGACGACTACGTCTCCGTCGAACACCTCCTCCTCGCCCTCGCGGCGTCCTCCGGCGGTACCGGGGATCTGCTCCGGGACGCAGGCGTCACGAAGGACTCGATCCTCGGTGCGCTCACCGAGATCCGCGGAAGCCAGCGTGTCACGTCCCAGAGCCCGGAGGACACGTTCGCTCCTCTCGAGAAGTACGGAAGGGATCTCACCGACCTCGCCCGACGCGGCAAGCTGGACCCCGTGATCGGCCGCGACGAGGAGATTCGCCGGACGATCCAGGTCCTGTCTCGCAGGACGAAGAACAACCCGGTACTCATCGGTGAGCCGGGCGTCGGCAAGACGGCGATCGTCGAGGGTCTGGCCCAACGCATCTCCGACGGCGATGTCCCCGAAGGCCTGAAGGACCGTCGCATCGTTGGCATCGACCTCGCGAGCCTCATCGCAGGGGCAAAGTACCGAGGCGAGTTCGAGGAGCGGCTCCAGGCGGTCCTCAGCGAGATCCAGGCAGCCGAGGGGCGGATCATCACGTTCATCGACGAGATGCACACGATTGTCGGAGCGGGCGCATCTGAAGGCTCGATGGACGCGTCGAACATGCTGAAGCCGATGCTCGCCCGAGGCGAGCTTCGGATGATCGGCGCAACGACCCTCGACGAGTTCCGCAAACACGTTGAGAAGGACGCCGCCCTCGAACGGCGCTTCCAGCCGGTCCTCGTTGAACCCCCGTCGGTCGAAGACGCCATCGGCATCCTGCGCGGCCTCAAAGAGCGCTACGAGGTCCATCACGGCGTTCGCATCACGGACGCCGGGCTCGTCGCCGCCGCCGTGCTCTCCGACCGCTACATCACGGGCCGACTTCTTCCGGACAAGGCGATCGACCTCGTCGACGAAGCGGCCTCCCGTCTCCGGATCGAGATCGACTCGATGCCCGAGGAGATCGACGAACTCACCCGCCGCCGCCGACAGCTCGAGATCGAACGACAGGCGCTCACAAAGGAGACCGACGACGCGTCGCTCGAACGACTCGCCGCGATCGAACAGGAGCTCGCGAACCTCGCAGAGGAGCTCGACGCACTGACGGCCCACTGGCAGCTCGAGAAGGACGCCATCGACGGCATCCGTACCACCAAGCAGGGCATCGAGGACGCGCGAGCCGCGGCCGACCGTGCCGAGCGCTCAGGGGACCTCGAGAAAGCAGCGGAGCTCCGCTACGGCACGCTGCCGGGGCTCGAGAGCGATCTCGCGGAGCGGCAGACGAGCATCGAGACGCTCCAGGCGGATCGCAAAATGCTCAAGGAAGAGGTCGACGAGGAGGACGTTGCCGAGGTCGTGAGCCGGTGGACCGGGATCCCGGTCGCGAAGCTCATGGAGGGCGAGGTGCAGAAGCTCGTTCGCCTCGAAGAGCATCTCCACGAGCGCGTCGTCGGCCAGAACGAGGCCGTCGAGTCGGTCGCCAACGCCATCCGCCGCTCACGGGCAGGCCTGTCGGACCCCAACCGCCCCATTGGATCGTTCATGTTCCTCGGACCCACCGGTGTCGGCAAGACCGAGCTCGCACGAGCCCTTGCCGGGTTCCTCTTCGACGACGAGCGGGCAATGGTGCGCCTCGACATGTCCGAGTACATGGAGAAGCACACGGTGAGCCGTCTCATCGGAGCACCTCCTGGGTACGTCGGGTACGACGAGGGCGGACAGCTCACCGAGGCGATCCGCCGCCGCCCCTACTCCGTGGTGCTGCTCGACGAAGTGGAGAAGGCGCACCCGGACGTCTTCAACGCACTGCTGCAGCTCCTCGACGACGGCCGCCTCACCGACGGGCAGGGCCGCACGGTCGACTTCTCGAACACGGTTCTCATCATGACCTCGAACCTCGGATCGGAGTTCATCGACCCGGATCTGCCGGAAGAGACCGTCGCCAACAGGGTGATGGAGATGGTGCGTAGCCACTTTCGTCCCGAGTTCCTCAACCGCATCGATGACGTGATCGTCTTCCACCGCCTGACCAAGGAGGATCTTCGGAAGATCACAACGATCCAGTTCGGTGACTTGGAGACGCGCCTCGGCGACCGGCGCATCGCCCTCAAGCTGTCGAACGATGCCGCCGACTGGTTGACCGAGCACGGATACGACCCCGTCTACGGCGCTCGCCCGCTGAAGCGGCTGCTCCAGACGGCAATTGCCGACCCGCTCGCCCTTGCACTGCTCGACGGGACGTTCAGAGACGGAGACCACATCGAGGTGATCGTGGAAGGCGAAGCACTGACGTTCCGCGAGACCGGCTGACACGAGACACAAGACTCCGAAGTGTCTCTTGCTACTCGCTGCTGGCGGCGAAGCCGCCTACCCGATCGCCTTCGTACCCGACCGGACGACGGGGCGAGAACTCTGTACCCCGACACGGCCGGGCAGGTCGACGACGAAGCATGCTCCGCCGAGCCGATCAGACGGACAGAGCGTCGCCCGGCCACCGTGGGCAACAACGATGGCGCGAACCATCGCGAGGCCGATCCCCGATCCCGGAACCGTGGCGTTGTAACGGTTGGGGCCCCGCTCGAAGCGGTCCCATATGCTCAACTCGTGCTTCTTCGGCACACCGGGACCCGAATCGTGGACCTCGATCACGAGGCGCCCGCTCTCCGAGTGCGCGCAGACGAGGCAATTGTCTCCTCCGTACCGCCGCGCGTTCGTGAGCAGGTTGACGAGGATTTGCTGAAGACGGTTGCCGTCGACGATGGCGGTGAGATGCGGGTCGACCTCGACGTCGACACAACAGTTGTCCACCGCCGATGCCGCAAGAGCGCTGTCGATCACCCCCCTGATGTTGCACTCAGCGATCTCCAGTTCGATCCGGCCCGGATCGTCGTGGGCGAGAAGCAGCAGATCCTGAACGATTCGAGTGAGATACGTGCCCTGTTCGGCGACAACGTCGATCATCTCGTCACGTTCCTCGCGAGATAGGTCCTGGTCTTCCTGGAGCACGGCGAGGAAGCCGACCATGGCTGTCAGCGGCGTACGCAGCTCGTGGGAGATCGACGAGACGAGATCTGATCGCTGGCGCTCGACGAGCACCCGATTCTCACGGATCGCGATCCCCTGTCGGCCGATCACGAGCACGCCAACGATGAACGTCGCGAGGATGAGAACTTGATCACCTCGCTCGAGATCCGCGTCCCAAAGCCGTGTGGCGAGAACGAACACCATCGCGGCCGCTGCACCATACGGCGCCACCAGCGCCCAGAGCGGTGGGCGACGATCGGCGTACTCCCGCGCCACAGGCACGCGCTCGACGATGGCGGCGGTGGCCAGATAACACCCGATGGCGAACATGTAGAGGAGTTGCGGTGGCTGCGCGTCGGTGAGCGATTGCCCCACCCCGCTCACGAAGAACTGCACATCGGCCACGGCCTGAGCGAGGATCCCGGTGGCGAGCAGGATGATCCGCAGATCGAAACGCAGACTCGACTGCCGGACCGTGACGATCATGAACACGACGAGGGCGGTGAGGTCGACAAGTGGGTACGCCGATCCGACGAGCCTCTCCCAGGCAGGAATGTCGATCGAGTTCGTGACCACGGCTTCGAGAACGAAGACCCACAGCAGTGCGCCGACGGCCACGGCACCGATGAGGCCGTCCAGTCCCATCCTGATTCTCAGCAGCTTCGTACCTGCCGTGTGGGGGAGCGATGCGAAGCCGACGAGCACTCCGAGATACCCCAGGATGAAGACCGCATCGGCCGGGCCGAATGCGGGGGCTTCCCCGTGGATGACAGTGGTGGCTGCGAGAGCGACCATGCCGAATGACCCGACGGTGAACCCCCACCCCACGAGTGCCCATGCCTGACGCTCTCGACCAGCCAGGAGCCGCGCACGGACGATGAACGTGAGTCCGGCGACAAGAGCACCGACGAAGATCGCTACGAAGGACAGAGGCTCCCCGATGGACTCCGGTGCGACAAGCCAGGCGATCCCGGAAGCGCCGATGAAGACCAAGGCGATCAGCGGCAGGCGGGGAAGCCCGGAGAGCCCTTCGGCCACCGGCGCGAGCCATCGGGAGCGCGCGGCTGCATGCATGATCTTTCTCTATCGGCAGGGCGGACTCCCGGGTGTAGGTCTACCCAGCCAGTGCCGGGCCGTCGTTGCTCTCAACGGCCTCCAAGACCGGACTCTCATCGCGCAGGTCGATCGTGATATCGACGTCACCAACGAGTTCCGGTACGTGCCGCTCGAGCGCATCGAGCAGCCCCTCGAGGTGCTCGTCAGATTGGTAGAGCGTCTGTGTGAATCGGACTCCTGCGTAGCCGATCGGCACCATCGGGAACGTCGACGGATTCACGTAGTAGCCGTCCGCCCTGAGCCTGCGCAGCAGTTCGATGACTCGATCGACCCCACCGATGCGAATGAACCAGATCGGGGACGTTGCGAGGGACAACACCGGGAGCTGGAGAGCGGAGAACCGAGTCCGGGCGAAGTCGATCCGCTCGAGCAATCGCCCCTGGAGCTCCGCGTGCTCGTCGGAGAGATGAATGTCGGCGGAAGCGACTGCAGCGCCGAGCGCGGCGGGCTGGATCGGGCCGGAGAACGTCACGGGTCCCCCACACGCCTGCACCTTCCACGCGAGGTCGGCATCGCCGAAGGCCACGACCGCTCCGAGCGCCCCAAAGGACTTGGATAGTCCGCCCGCGACGATCATTCGCTCGTGCAACGGCACCTGATGGAGAACCGACCCTCTGCCGTGGAGACCCTGCCAGCCGAAACCGTGAGCGTCATCGAAGTAGCAGTGCAGCGTCGGGAAGTCGTCGAGCATCTCCACGATGTCACGAACAGGTGCGAGATCGCCGAGCATCGAGTAGATGCCATCCGCGAGATACCAGACGCGCTTGTCTGGCGAAGCAATCTCAACCAGTCGCCGGCGGAGAGCCGCGATGTCATTGTGCGGCACCGACTCGACGGTCGCTCCCTCCCCCTTGACCGTCTTCGCGGCCAGGTGCACCGAGGAGTGGGCATGCGCATCGACCAGCACGTGATCCTCGGGAGCGATGGCCACAGGGAGGACGGCGAGATGCGCCAGAGTCGTCGTTTGAGCGACCACTACCGGGGCGTCGAAGATCCGACCGAGCTTCTCTTCGAGTTCGGCGTAGAGCGGCAGCGACGTGTAGGCCGTCGACGACGAGTACGTCGTGCCATAGCGCTCGATCGCATCGATCGCCGCCGCCTTCAGCCTCGGGTCCCGGCCGAGGGCCATGTACGAGGCCGATCCGAAGTTCACCAGCCGTTGACCCTCGATCGTTATGTACGGGTCTTCGAGCGCGACATCTTCGATGCGATTCCTCAGCAAGCCCGCGTCGACTCCTACATCGAACCGCCGCGCGATCATCTCGAGGATCCGGTCGTGTCTTGACCGCATCTGCCTACCAGTTCGTTCGACTGCACTAACAGCCGCCCGTATGCCCCACGAGCAACTTAGCGCAGATTTCGCGAACCCGCGTGCACTTCTGTCTTGGCCCCGGGGTGTTGGGTTCCTCCCGGACGTAGCATCCGCGAGCCATGAGAGGTCTTCGAACGCTTTCAATCCTTGCTTTGACGGCCGTCCTCGGCGGCTGCCAGACCGATGCGACCGGTGAATCCGTGACTCCGGCGGCAGCAGACATCACAACGACGCTCGCCACGACAACGACGACCGTCACGGAGACCACCACCACGACGGCATCCGCACCCATCACGACGACGACCACGACCACGACCACGCTCCCCGTCGTCGAGTGCACAGTCACTGAGATTGGATCGGACGAGGACTTCCACCGCCAGACGTGTGAGCAGAGCGGCATCACGATCGTCGCGAGCGGCAACGTCGCCGAACGTGCGCTCGTCGCAGCGGCCGGGCGCATGGCCGGCATGCTTGCCGAGCAGCCTGATGTCGCTGCCGCCGTCGCAGCCTCGATCGACCACGTCGCGGTCATCGGTCGGGACGAACAGATCACGGACCTGCCTGGGTTCGAAGATCTCTATCGACTCCACCCCGGTACCGACTGGAAGCGCCTCGGCCGCTCCTTCCCTGGCAGCGACGAGATCCCCGTCTCAGCCGGGGCCGAGGAGAACCTGCTCTGCCTCGAAGGGGATCGCTACGAAGGCGAAGACATGTTCGTGCACGACTTCGCCCGGACGATCCGCCGGTTCGGGATCGCTGAAGTGGACCCGGCCCTCGATCGGGCCATCGAGGATGCGTACGGTCGCGCCATAGCTGCCGACCTGTGGCGCAACACACTCGCCGAGGTCAACTCGGACGAGTACTGGGCCGAGGGATCCCAATCGTTCTTCGACGTCAACGCCGAGGCAGACGACGAGAAGGACCAGGCCCACAACAACGTCAATACCCGAGACGAGCTGCGCTCCTACGACCCGGGCCTGTACGGACTGCTGGTTGAGGCGTTTGGGGAGACGAACTGGCGTCCAGGCTGCGGGTAGCAAGTAGCAAGACGGAACCTCGCCACTGCACTGGTCTTGTGTCTTGTTCCGATTCTTCTTGACGAACCGGCCATTCCATGATATTTGTTATCACAAGGTATCTGATGAGCCAACATATCTGACAACGCAAGACTCGGAGGGAGCGGAACGTGGATCACAGCTCACAGCTCCTCAAAGGGGTGCTCGACATGTGCTTGCTCTCCCTCATCGCCGAAGAGCCGAGCTACGGCTACGAGATGGCAGCGAAGCTGAAAGACCGAGGCCTCAAGCTCGTCGGCGACGGGAGCATCTACCCAACGCTCTCCCGACTGCAGAAGGCCGGGCTCGTCGAGGGCTACTTCGTGGAAGTCGACGGGAGCGGACCGCCCCGCAAGTACTACCGCATCGTCGGCCGGGGAGAAGAGCGCCTTCGGGAGTGGGCGGAGGAATGGAAGGATTTGAGCGCCGGAGTGTCGGCCATACTGAATGGAGGTGAACGTGAGTGACCACAACGTCGATCAGGTCGTCGCCGAGTGCGCTCGATACTGGAAGTCGACCGGCGTCCCGCAGAAGCGAGTCGCCGAGATGCGCGACGAACTTGCCGACCACCTCACCGAAGCAGATGGTGCCGGCCAACCCATCGACACCGTCGTCGGGCCGGACCTCGCCTCATTCGCCGAAGAGTGGGCCGCCGCATACCGGGGCTCCGCACGCGTACGAAGTCATGAAGACGAACAGGCTCGGTCCAGCGCGATCTGGATCTGGCTCACCATCGGGTTGCTCGGCACCGCGTTCGCGGCCGTAGCGATCCTCGCACCGAAGGGAGCAGACGTGGACGCTGAACAATGGAGATGGATCTGGATCGGCGCAACCGTGGTCCTTGCCGTCGGCGAACTCCTCACGGTCGGGTTCTTCCTCCTCCCGTTCGCCGTCGGTGCAGCCGCGGCCGCGGTCCTCGCCTTCATGGGAGTATCCGTGCCGCTCCAGCTCGTCACATTTGTGGTGATCTCCGTCGTGTTCCTTGCCGTGCTCCAACGATTCGCGAGGCGCGAACAGGAGAGCGATGGCGTGGCTCGGGCCGGAGCGAACCGGTACGTCGGAAGGTCCGCGATCGTCCTGCAAACGGTGAGCCGTCTCGACACGAGCGGCATGGTCAAGATGGGTACCGAAGAGTGGAGAGCAACAGTTGACTCCGACGTCGAGCTTCCTGTGGGAGCCGAAGTGCTGATCTCAGGAGTGCGAGGCACTCGCCTGATCGTCGAACCGATTCCGCCCACAACCGAATAGTCAATCAACAACCGTCTCAAAGAGAGGAATAGCAATGACTGCAGCAGCAGTAGTCGTCCTGGCCTTCATCGTGCTCCTCGTGTTCTACGTGGCACTCGCCATCAAGATCATCCAGCAGCACGAACAAGGTCTCATCGAGCGTTTCGGCCGGTATCGGAAGACCGTCGATCCCGGGTTCCACATGATCGTCCCCTTCATCGAGAAGATGAAGAAAGTCGACATGCGCGAGCAGGTCGTCGACGTGCCGCCCCAGGAGGTCATCACCAAGGACAACGTGGTCGTCACCGTCGATGCCGTCGTCTACTACCAGGCGACCGACCCCGTGAAGCTCAAGTACAACGTGGCGAACTTCATTCTCGCCGCGACGAAGCTGGCACAGACGAATCTTCGTAACGTGGTCGGAGACATGGACCTCGACGGAGCGCTGACTTCGCGCGAGACGATCAACACCGAACTCCGAGAGATCCTCGACGAAGCAACGGATGTATGGGGTACCCGGGTCGTACGCGTCGAGATCCAGCGGATCGATCCGCCGGTCGACGTCACCCAGGCGATGCACCGGCAGATGAAGGCGGAGCGCGAACGCCGGGCCGTCGTCACCGAGGCCGAGGGCGAGAAGCGGGCTCGGATCCTGGGCGCCGAGGGCGTCAAGCAGTCCCGGATCCTCGAAGCCGAAGGCCAGGCGCAGGCGATCAGGGAAGTCGCAGACGCTGAGAAGTTCCAGTTGCTCACGGTTGCAGAGGGTGAAGGGCAGGCGGTCGAGCGGGTCTTCGGAGCCATCCACACCGGCGATCCGACTCCCGACCTCATCGCGATCAAGTACCTGGAAGCCCTCCAGGGAATCGCGGACGGGAAGGCCACAAAGCTCTTCCTGCCACTCGAGGCGAGCGGGATCCTCGGTTCGATCGGAGCCATCGGCGAGCTCTTCGCGTCGAAGGACGAAACCGAGTAGCTCAGCAGATCAGTATCGGAGGGGCGTCCTCGTGGCGCCCCTCTCACGCGCCTCCCCACAACGCATGTCCCCCCGGGACCGAAGGGACGGGGGGACGCGCATCGGCTCTGCCGATGCGCAGGGGGGACCGTCCCACATGCGGGCGACGCGCACCACAACGGTCCTGAGCCACAGCGTGCCTCCGAGATCTTCACCGCCCCCCTCTGTCGCCTTCG
>JBDLHX010000019.1:0-30035 GCA_039715165.1 Actinomycetota bacterium | reverse complement strand
ACGCGGGCTTGAGCTTCCCCTCTTCGACGAGGTGCATCAGCAGGTCCGAGTGGTGGACGGTCTCGTAGTCGCCGCCGAACTGCGGGTATTCGTTCTGCAGCGTGTTGAAGCAGTGGGGGCACTGCGTGATGATCTTCTCGACACCGAGATCGTTGAGGGTCTCGATGTTCTGCAAGGCGAGTCCCTGGAACACGTACTCATTGCCGGTGCGTCGCGCCGGGTCGCCGGTGCACAGCTCGTTCTTGCCGAGGATCGCGAAGTCGACGTCCGCCTCGTGGAGGAGCTTCGCCGTGGCGATCGTGACCTTGCGGTTCCGGTCGTCGAATGATCCGGCACAGCCAACCCAGTAGAGGTACTCGGCGGTGACGCCTTCCTCGCCGAGGATCTTGACCTCGAAGTCGAGTTCCTTTGCCCAGTCGCCCCGCGTCGTCTGATCCATGCCGTAGATGTTCGAGGAGTTCTCGAGGCTGACGTATGCCTTGCCCAGCTCCGACGGGAAGTCGGCCTCCATGAGCGACAAGTACCGGCGCATGTCGAGGATCTTGTCGACGATCTCGATACCGGCGGGACAGGCCTCGTCACAAGCCCTGCAGGTCGTGCAGGACCACAGCTCCTCGGCGGTGATCCGCTCGAAGACGAGGTCGGAGGAGACGGTCAGTTCACCGTCAACACTCACCGGAGGCGAGACGGGCTCGGCGGCCGTCGCTGCGGCGACCTGCCCAAGTTTGAGCACGATCTCTCTCGGGTCGAGGGGTTTGCCGGTCTGGTTCGCCGGGCATACGTCGGTGCAGCGTCCACAGACGGTGCATGCGTCGGTGTCGAAGAGCTGCTTCCACGTGAACTCTTCCACCCGGGAAGCGCCAATGGTCTCAATGTCGAAGGCCTCCATGAGGTTCGGCATCTCGCGCATTGCGCCCTTCGGCCGCTCCCTCGGCGACAGGGCGAGGTTGGCAGGCGAAGTCACCGCGTGGCGGAGCTTCGTCGTGGGCAGGAGCACGAGGAAGGCGACGAATGCCACGACGTGAAGAACCCAGAAGAACTGGTGCCACCCCGAAGCCGTCGCGGCCGGCACCAGGTAGGACAGCGGGTAGCCGACGAACGACCACACCTCGAACGAGGGTTGACTCATGAGCGAGATGCGCGCGGCTTCAGCGAGCAGGCCGGACACGCCGATCAGGCCGAGCGTGAAGAGGATCCAGGCGTCCTCGGGTCGTGTCTTTGCCTTGAGCCGCCACGGCTTCTGCCCGTAGCGACGGACAACGGCCCAGACGATCCCGGCGATGAAGACGACGGCGGCGAGGTCGAGGACCGCCGAGTAGCCCTGGTAGAACCAGCCGTGAAGGAACTTCATGTTCGTGGGGAGCAGATGGTCGAGTTCGAGCGTCGCCGTCCCGAGCATGAGGACGATGAAGCCCCAATAGATGAGGGCGTGCATGAGGCCCGCCTGGCGATCCTCGAGCACGGTCTTCATCATGAGCGCATCGCGCAGCCGGATCAGGCGCTGCTTCCACTCACCGGAGCGGACCTCCCACGCGCCCCGCTCCCAGCTCCGCGCTCGCAAAGAGAAGAGATAGAGCGTCACACCGAGGAACACGGCGATCCCCATGTAGAAGAGGGCAACGCCGAGCGCCGGGATGTTGCCGAAGATGGCGCGTCCGACCTCGTGGTGTGGTTCCTCAGGGAGCGACCCGAGCCACCAGAAGATGAGCGTCCCGACGACGGCAAGCCCGGCGAGAATCGCAAGGATCTTGCTGGGCGTGACCTTCCACCCTTCCTGCTTCTCAGCGCTGTCCGGCGGCGTCTCTGTGGTCGTCAACACAAGCCTCCTGTGGGTCCGGAAGGATTGTAGAGAGCAACACCATGGCCCCAGCCGGAAGCAGCGGGCCGGAAGTCACAAGTCAGCTCAGGCCCACGACATTGCCGTCTTCATCGAGGTCGATTCCGTGGGCGGCCGGATGCTTGCCGAGGCCGGGCATGCGGTTGATCCGTCCGGTGAGCGGCAGGATGAACCCGGCGCCGACCGGTGCCCTCGCCTCGCGAACCCTCAACACCCATCCGATCGGTGCACCGAGAAGCGACGGGTCGTGGCTCAACGAGTACTGGGTCTTCGCCATGCAGATCGGCAAGTGGCCCCATCCGAGGTCCTCGTACCTAGCGAGTTGCCGTTCGGCCTTGGCATCGAACTTCACGCCGTCAGCCCCATACACCTCGGTGGCGATCGTCTCGATTTTGCGACGCAGCGGCATCGCGTCCGGATAGAGCGTCTGGAACGACGAACCGTCGTTCGCGGCCTCCTCGACGACACGAGCGAGGTCGACCATGCCGGGACCGCCCTCGGCGTGCGGCTGAGCGACCGCCCACCGGACACCCTCCTCGTCGCACACGCGAGCGATCACATCGTGTTCAGAGGCATGGTCGGTCGGGAAGGCATTGATCGCCACGACGGGTGTGACACCGTGGCGACGGACGATGGCGATGTGCCTCCGCAGGTTCGCCGTTCCCTGCGCAACGTCGTCTGGCTCCTCGTCGAAGAGCCCTTCGGGGAGCGGACGTCCGGCCTTGATCGAGTGGCGTCCGGAGTGGAGCTTCATCGCCCGAACGGTCGTCACGATCACGGCGGCGTCCGGGCTCAGGCCGGAGGCGCGTGACTTGATGTTGAAGAACTTCTCGGCACCGATGTCGGAACCGAAGCCCGCCTCGGTGACGAGGTAGTCGCCGCCCCGGATGCCGATGTAGTCGGCGACGATCGACGAATTGCCGTGAGCGATGTTCGCGAACGGGCCGGTGTGCACGAGCGCAGGCGTGCCTTCGAGGGTCTGGAGGAGGTTCGGTGCCAGCGCATCCTTGAGGAGCACGGCGGCCGCTCCTGCTGCTTGGACTTCCTCGGCGGTGACCGCTCTGCGATGCCGGTCGAAGCCGACGACGGTTCGGCCGATGCGCTCTCTCAGATCCTTGAGGCTGGTCGCGAGGCCGAGGATCGCCATGAGCTCCGACGCCGCGGTGATGTCGAAGCCGGTCTCACGGGGGACGCCGTTGATCCGTCCGCCGAGGCCCGTCACGATGTCGCGCAGCGTTCGGTCGTTCACATCGAGGACGCGCCGCCACGTCACATCGTCTGACCCAAACTCGAGCTCGTTCCCCTGGTAGATGTGGTTGTCGATGAGTGCCGAGATGAGGTTGTGCGCCACCGTGACGGCGTGGAAGTCCCCGGTGAGGTGGAGATTCATCGCCTCCATCGGGACGACCTGGGAGTAGCCGCCACCGGCCGCTCCACCCTTGATGCCGAACGTCGGGCCGAGGGACGGCTGGCGCAGTGTGACGACCGCCTGCTTGCCGATGTGCTTGAACCCCTGGGCGAGCCCGACCGAGATCGTCGTCTTCCCCTCGCCGAGCGGCGTCGGATTCGTGGCCGTGACGAGTATGTACTTCGCGCGCGGCGGACCCATCTTGTCGAGGGCATCGAGCGGGAGCTTCGCCATGCCTCGCCCGTGGTGCTGAACGCATGAGCCGGGCACGCCCATGTCCGCAGCGACGTCCTCGATCGGCCTCAGTTCCGCTGTGCGCGCGATCTCGAGATCAGGCGGCACCGTCATCGCGTCACACCCGGCGAGACGTGTACGTGACGAGCATCTTCATGTAGTTCGCCCGCACGAACGCTTCCGGGTTCGGCGCCGTTCCGACGCACATCGATCCCTGCATCTGGCGCACCGACTCGTACTCGTTCTCGTCGAGCCACTGCCGCATCTCGCTGATCACGGTCGAGACGTGCTCGGCACCGTTCTCCAACAAGGCGGAGGCCATCATCACCGCGTTCGACCCGACGAGAAGCGCCTTGATCGCATCTTCTGCTGTGTGCACGCCCGACGTGATCGCCAGGTCTGCGTCGACACGACTGCACAGCATGCCGATCCACCGCAGTGGAAGCGTCAGCGCCACCGACGACGACAGGTTCACGCGCGGTACGATCTCGAGGGTCTCGAGGTCGATGTCCGGCTGGTAGAAGCGGTTGAAGAGCACCAGGCCGTCTGCTCCGGCGTCGGCGAGACGCACCGCCATGTTCGGAGTCGAGGAGAAGTACGGGCCGATCTTCACGGAGAGCGGGATCGACACCTGTTCGCGCACGTGGCTCACGAGAGCGAGATACCGATCCTCGATCTCGGCGCCGGTCACCTCGGGATCGGTCGCGATGAGGTAGACGTTGAGCTCGAGCGCGTCGGCGCCGGCCTCCTCGATCCTCTTGGCGTACTTCACCCATCCCCCGGCCGTCGTTCCGTTCAGCGAACCGATGACCGGAATCGAGAGAGCCTCCTTCGCCTGAGTGATCTGCCGCAGGTAAGCCTCGGTACGCGTGGCGTAGTCGTCGAACTCGGGGAAGTACCCGGCGAGCGCCTCGGCGAACGACCCCGTCCCCTGCTCCATGAGACGCTGCATCTCCATCGCCTCATGCTCGATCTGCTCTTCGTACACCGAAGGGAGCACGACCGCCCCAACACCTGCACGCTCGAGGGCCCGCAGCGACTCCAGGTCGCCGGTCAGCGGGGATGACGATGCAACGATCGGGTTCGAGAGCTCTAGTCCCAGGTATGTCGTGGAAAGGTCGACGCTCATTCTTCCTCCTCACCATCGCCGCTGATTCGGCTGATCTCGGTGAACTCCTTGTAGAGCGCCCACCGATCGTCGATGTCCTGTTGCGCCTGCTCCATGAGCTCGACGTGCTTCGTCGGATTGACCCTGCTCAGCACGGCGTAGCGAGCCTCCTTCAACACGACCTCCGCGAGCGGTCGGGACGGCGCCCGGCTGTCGAGGCGGAAGGGCCGCTTCCCCTCGTCGACGAGTCGCGGGTCGTAGCGGTAGAGCGGCCAGTACCCGGTCTCGACGAGATCCTTCTGGTGAGACATCGACGTTGCCATATCGATCCCGTGGGCGATGCACGTCGAGTAGGCGATGACGATCGACGGACCCGGGTATGCCTCCGCCTCGGCGATCGCCTTCACCGTCTGGAGATTGTTCGCCCCCATCGCCACCTGTGCCACGTAGACGTTCCCGTAGGACATGGCGATCTGACCCAGGTCCTTCTTCCCCGTCTGCTTGCCGCCGGCCGCGAACTTCGCCACCGCAGCCCTCGGCGTCGCCTTCGACGCCTGACCGCCGGTGTTCGAGTACACCTCGGTGTCCATGACGAGGATGTTGATGTTCTTGCCGGTGGCGAGGGCATGGTCGAGGCCGCCGAAGCCGATGTCGTAGGCCCAGCCGTCGCCGCCCATGATCCACACAGACTTGCGGACGAGCGCCCCCGAGACGACCTCGAGCCGCCGCGCGGCCTCGTTGTCGATCGTGGTGAGCTTCGTCGTGAGCTCTGCGACGTGGGTCCGTTGCGCCTCGATGCCTGCAGGATCCGACTGGTCGGCTTCGAGCAGCGCCGTAGCGAGATCCTCGCCGATCTGGGACGAGAGCTCTCGCACGAGGTTCTTCGCCTCGCTCTCCTCCATGTCGAGAGCAAGACGCATCCCGAGTCCGAACTCGGCGTTGTCCTCGAACAATGAGTTCGCCCAGACCGGACCGCGTCCGGCGTCGTTCGTCCGCCACGGCGTCGTCGGCAGGTTGCCACCGTATATCGACGAACACCCGGTGGCGTTCGCGACGAGGAGGCGGTCACCGACGAGTTGGCTGACGAGCTTCACGTACGGCGTCTCACCGCAGCCTGAGCAGGCGCCCGAGAACTCGAAGAGCGGTTCGAGCATCTGGGAGCCCTTCAGGTTCTCGAGCTTGAACGTGTCACGCGGCGGCTCCGGGATCGTGAGGAAGAAGTCCCAGTTCTCGCGCTCAACGTCGAGGTGGTCGTCCTTCGGCTCCATGTTGATGGCCTTGTGCTTGACCTCTTCCTTCGACTTCGCCGGGCAGACGTCCACGCAGACGCCACAACCGGTGCAATCGTCCGGAGCGACCTGGATCGTCATCATGTGGCCCGGCAGCTCGCGGCTGCGGAAGCCTCGCGTCCTGAACGTCTCGGGAGCGTCTTCAACGGCGGACGGCTCGAACACCTTCATCCGGATGGCGGCGTGCGGGCACACGAGCGAGCACTTCGCACACTCGGTGCAGATCTCCGGATCGAAGATCGGGATCTCGATGGCGATGCTTCGCTTCTCGTACTGCGTCGTCCCGGTCGGGAACGTACCGTCGATCGGAAGCGCCGACACGGGGAGCAGATCGCCGCGGTCCTCCATCATCATCGACGTGACCCTCTGCACAAAGTCGGGTGCGTGGGCGGGCACGGTCGCGCTCATCGCCTTCGTTGACGTCGCACTCGCCGGGACATCGACTCGATGCAGATTCGCAACCGCACCGTCGACTGCCGCGTTGTTGCGTTCGACGACAACCTCGCCGAACTTCGAATACGACTTCTCGATCGCGTACTTGATCGAGGCGATGGCCTCATCCTGCGGCATGAGATCGGCGAGAGCGAAGAAGCACGTCTGAAGCACGGTGTTCGTGCGCTGGCCAAGGCCCGCGTCGCGTGCAACGGCCGTTGCGTCGATCACATAGAAGTCGAGGCCCTTGTCGATGATCTGCTGTTGCACCTCGGCGGGCATCTCATCCCACACCTCATCCACACCGAACGGGCTGTTGAGGAGGAACGTCGCCCCGTCCGATGCCTTGGCGAGCACGTCGACCTTGTGCATGAACTCGAACTGGTGGCACGCCACGAAGTTCGCATCGGAGATGAGGTACGTGGCCTCCACCGGTGACGGGTCGAACCGGACGTGGGACGTCGTCATCGCGCCAGACTTCTTCGAGTCGTACACGAAGTAGCCCTGCGCGTAGAGGGGTGTGTGGTCACCGACGATCTTCACGGTGTTCTTATTCGCCCCCACCGTCCCGTCGGCGCCGAGCCCGTAGAACACCGCGCGCACTTGCGACGCACGACCGGTCTCGAAACCCTCACGAGCATCGATCGAGAGGCCGGTGACGTCGTCGACGATGCCGACGGTGAACCGCCGCTTTGGCTCATCCTTGCGAACCTCGTCGAAGACACCGGCGACCATCGCCGGGGTGAACTCTTTCGACGAGAGCCCATACCGTCCGCCGATCATCCGCGGAGCGGCCGTCCACGATGTACGACCTGCCTGCGTCTCCTCGATGACGGCCATCATCACGTCTTGGAAGAGTGGCTCGCCGACGGCGCCGGGCTCCTTCGTCCGATCGAGCACAGCGATGTTGCGGACTGTCGCAGGGATGGCAGCGACGAGCGCATGGGGTGAGAACGGGCGGAAGAGACGGACCTTGAGAAGGCCGACCTTCTCACCGCTGTCCACGAGCGCGTTGACGGCTTCCTCGGCGGCCCCAACACCGGAGCCCATCATCACGATGACGTCGGTCGCGTCCGGTGCACCGACGTAGTCGAAGAGGTGGTAGCGACGACCGATGCGGTCCGCGTACCGGTCCATCGCATTCTGCACGATGTCCGGGACCGCGTCGTAGTACCGATTGCAGGCCTCGCGGGCCTGGAAGAAGACGTCGGGATTCTGGGCGGTGCCGCGCAGAACCGGCTTGTCTGGATCCATGCGCCGTTCGCGATGGGCGATGACGCCCTCGATTGGAATGAGCGCCCTCAGGTCGTCGTCGGAGAGCTCCTCGATCATGTTGACTTCGTGCGATGTGCGGAACCCGTCGAAGAAGTGAAGGAACGGGATCCGGCTCTCAAGCGTCGCCATCTGCGAGATGGCGGCCATGTCGTGGGCTTCCTGAACCGAGTTCGAGGCCAGCATCGCCCAGCCCGTCCCTCGAGTCGCCATCACATCGCTGTGGTCACCAAAGATCGACAGGGCGTGGGTCGCAACCGTACGGGCCGCCACGTGGAAGACCGCCGGCATCAGCTCGCCGGCGATTTTGAACATGTTCGGGATCATGAGAAGCAGGCCCTGGGACGCCGTGAACGTGGACGTCAAAGCCCCGCCCTGGATCGCGCCGTGCGCCGTCCCCGCGGCACCGGCCTCGCTCTGCATCTCGATCACTTCGGGGATGTTGCCCCAGACGTTCGGACGGCCCTGGTTGGCCCAGGCGTCAGACAGCTCCCCCATCGGCGATGAAGGCGTGATGGGGTAGATGGCCAGGATCTCGTTCGTGCGATATGCGACCGACGCTGCGGCTTCGTTTCCGTCGACGGTGATGACGGTCCGCGTCGGCGCCTCGATGGTGGTCATGGGGAGGCTCCCTCCGAGTCTGCGAGCTTCCCATGCTACTGAGTCGATACTTCGCGTGTCCCAGGAGAGAAACAAGTAGCAGGTAGCAAGAAATGCGTCCCCCGGCAAAGCCGAGGGACGCGTCTTGTGTCTTGCTACTTGTGTCTTGCTACTTCTAGGCCTCGAAGCCCCCGGCTTCTGGTGCGGGGCCGGCTTCCCCCGTCGTCGTCATGCCGAGCTCGGCCTTCAGCTCTTCGAGCTTCGCATCGGCCTGAGCCTCGTCGAGCGCCTCACGCAGCTCGGCCTCTGCACCCTCCGGCGTCGCCTCGAAGATCTCGGCCTTCGCCATCGCCTGTGCCTTGCGCTTCTCGATCTTGTCCTCGACCGATTCGAGCGACGGCATCTCGTCGTCGAGCGTCGCCGACATCGACTGCACGGCCTCGTTCACCGACTCCTGCATCTTCGCCTGCTCGAGCGCACCGAGGAGTTCCATCTGCTTCGAGGAGAGCTCCTCGAGCTTGGCAGCGTTCGCCTGCACGGATCGCTTGGCGTCGTCGGCCTGCGTGATCGCCGTCTCGTACTGCCCCTTGTACGAGGTGAGGTTGTTCTCAGCGGCCTGCAGCTTGCGTGCCTGCGTCTGCGCGACGTTGGTCCACTTCGCGACACCGGCTGTGTCTCCGGCCGCCTTCGCTTCTTCGGCCTTGAGGATCGCCTGCTTCGCCATCTCACGAGCTTCGCCGACGTCATCGGCAGCGCCCTCGATCTTGCTCTCGAGCTGCGTGCGGTGCGCCACGATGTTTGCGGCCTGGTTGCGCAGCTCCTGGTTCTTCTTCTTCGCCTGGTCGATCGCCATCTGGATCTCGATCTCAGGATCCATGGCATCTTCCGACGCCTTCTTGAACCACGACTTGATGTACTGCCACCACTTCTTGAGCATTGGGGTTCCCCTCTCTCCTGTTGGTTCCGTTCCGGACGATTCTACGGGGTGCCCTCACCCCCTGCGTCGGCCCCCGCCGCGCATACGACTGCCACCCGATGATCTGCGGCTGCCGCCCGACGACCGGGAGCTCGAGCCCGAACTGCGGGTGTGGACGGCCGTGCGCCGTGAATTCGCCATCGTGGCGAGCAACATCCCCATCATCATGTCGCTCGTCCCCGACGAGCTCCTCCGCTGCGGTCTGCGATAGACGGCATCGGGGATGCGGGGCGGGGCTGTGAGGGGGGATTCGGCTGCAGGTGCTGAGTGTGCCGGGGCCATCGGTGGTGCCTGGAGTTTCGGCTTCTCCGGCTTCGGTGGGAGGGGTTCGCCGTCGAGGATCGCCTCGACACAATCGAGGTGCCAAATCGCTGCGTCGAGTTCCTCAGCGGTCTTCATCAGTTGCTGCGGCTCCGATGCAGCCTCATAGTCGTCGAGTGCCTCGGCGTACGCCACGGTCGCCGATTCGTAGTGATCCTTCACCTCCCGGTCTGTCGATGTGACGACCTCGTCCTCGAGTTCGATGATGTCGTTGGCAACGTCGTCAAGGCGCTTCTTCACCTCGGCCCTGGCGTTCTCGACCGCTCGCTCTTGCTGCTTCTTCGACGTGCGCTTCATCTTCCAGATGAAGAACCCGCCGCCTGCGACGACGACGAGCAAGATCACCCAGCCGATCGGGAAGCCTCCCCCACCACCCGGCTCGGCAGACCCAACGGGCTCTCCGATGAGCGTGGCGACGAAGAGCTCAACAACCTCGGTGTCGGACGAACCGTCGAGCGATGCGTCGGTCGCCTCGTCGAGCTGTTCTCGTGTGTAGACGTCGTCCTGGGACGCCCATCCCACGGTCTCGGGCCCGACGGTGAAGACGGTTCCGGTTCCGCCCATCTCGTCGAGTGTGTTCTCGGCGAACACTGTCGCTCCGCCGCCCGGCTCGGACGCGAGGACCGCGACCGACAATCTGCCCCCGGCGAAGCGGGCCTCGGCAACGGCGTCGGAGACCGCTGCGGAATCCGCGTTGGAGCCGTCTTCGACGAAGTAGCCGTTGGCTTCGAGCTCAGGAGCAACATCTGCCGGCTGCGCAGCGGCGATGGCGACGACGGCGACGAGTGCGAGGACGAAACGTTTCATGCCGAGAGCGTAGCCCCCGCCTGCCTACCGGCCGACGGCGGCGCGCAGGAAGAACGTCAGGTTCGCGGGACGCTCCGCCATCCGCCGCGTGAGATACGGATACCACGCCGTGCCGTAGGGGACGTAGACACGGAGCGGGTAGCCGGCGGCGAGAAGCTCTCGTTGAAGATTGCGCCGGATGCCGTAGAGCATCTGGAACTCCCACGGCTCCGAACGGTCGGGGGCGAGTCGCTTCGTGAGCTCGATGCGCTCGTCGTCGTGTGTGGCGATCGCCGGCACGATGCCGGGTGTGGCCATGAGCCGCCGGGTGAGGGCATCGAACGCCGCGTCGACACGATCCTTGTCCTGGTGGGCCACCGTTGCCGGCTCGGCATAGGCGCCCTTGCAGAGCCGCACGAGCCCGCCCCTCGCAACGATCCGGTCGAGATCGGCCGGGGTCCTGTACAGGTAGCTCTGGACGGCGATGCCGATGTTCCCGTATTGCTCCTGAATCGTCTCGAACGCTGAGACCGTCTTCTCAGCGAGTTCGGACTCCTCCATGTCGACGGTGACGGTGGTTCCCGCTTCAGCGGCCCGCTCGGCGAGGAGCCCGAGGGACTCGACGGCCAGGTCGTCGTCGAGACCGAGGCCGAGCTGGGTGAGCTTGACCGAGATGTTGGCGTCGAGGCCGTCGGCGTGGATTCGATCGAGACATCGGAGGTAGTCGTCGCGTGCGGCGATGGCCTCCGTGGCGTCCGTGACGTGCTCGCCCAGGTGGTCGAGCGAGACCTGCGCTCCTGCGGCGTTGAGTTCCTGGACCGCCGATGCTGCGTCGTCGAGGGTCTCTCCCGCGACGAAGCGAAGGGAGAGACGCCGGCCGGCTGATGTTTCGGAGAAAAGCTTGCGAATGGATGGGCGGTTCGTAACGGCGAGAACGCCGCGGCCCACGATGTTCATGCGTCCGCGTCCCCCGCGGCTCGCCTGCCGAGCTCACGCGACCGCTGGGCCGCGGAGCGAATGGCGTCTTCCATGAGGGCACGGAATCCGCCTTCTTCGAGAACATGCATGGCGGCCGCCGTCGTGCCGCCCGGCGAGGTGACTTCGCCACGGAGCCGGAAAGCGCTCTTCTCGGAACCGGACAGCAGCATGCCGGCGCCGCGCACCGTCTGATGAACGAGACGTTCGGCGGCGTGGTGCGGAAGGCCCTCTCGGATGGCAGCCTCGGTCATCGCCTCGGCGAGCAGGAAGACGTAGGCCGGCCCGGTACCCGACACGGCTGTGACGGCGTCGAGGAGGTCTTCGGAGAGTTGAATCGTCTCCCCGACGGCGCCGAGCACGGCCGCCGCGTGGGCCAGCGCCTCAGTGTCGGCTTCGGTGCCGCCGCAATAGGCGGTCATGCCTTCGTCCACGGCCGCGGGCGTGTTCGGCATGGAGCGCACGATCGGGATGCCGGGCAGCTCTCCTTCGAAGTACGAGATCGTTACACCGGCGGCGAGTGAGACGACGACCTGGTCCGCTGTGAGGGAGTCGCGAACCTGGCCGAGAAGGAATGGGACGTCCTTCGGCTTGACGGCGATGACGACCACACGCTTGCCGGCCGCGACTTCCGCCGGGTCGAGGCTCGTGGTGATCCCGGTGTGGAACTCGGCTTCGCGAACGCGCTCGGGCCGTCGGGCGGCGAGGGCGAGGTCGCCGGGCTCCCACCCGGCCCGCAGCAAACCGAGGGCGAGGATCTCGCCCATAGATCCGGCTCCGAGGATTCCAACAGACGGCTTCATCTGCACGATTGTAGGTGCCCCGAACTAGGCCAGAGCCCGGCGGAAGTGGTCGGCCATGTCGGCTCCGAACGCGACCAGGCGGATCTCGTCGATCACCCCGTCAGCGTCGAGCCACGCCGAGACCACCCCGACGATGACCCGACACGCGTCCGCCGGTGGGTAGCCGTAGATCCCAGCGGAGATCGCCGGCATCGCGACCGAACCCGCTCCGAGACCGGCGGCCGCATCCAACGCAGCACGCACAGCCTGTGCGAGGAGTCCCTCGTTGTCCTGCCCGTCGCGGTAGATCGGACCGACAACGTGCACCACGTGCTGCGCGGGCATGTTCCCCGCTCCCGTGATCGCCGCTCCACCCGGAGACACCGGGCCGTTCGCCGCGACCCAGGCCCGAGACTCCTCATCCACCTCCGGAGCGCCGGCCCGGGCAATCGCGGCCGCAACCCCTCCGCCATGGGAGAGGTGCGCGTTGGCCGCGTTGACGACGACCTCGACGTCCTGGACCGTGATGTCCCCCTCGACGACTCTGATCGCGGTCATTGGCTCACCCGTCGATCTCGACCCGGGTCGCGACAGCCTCTCTACCGAGGAGCCGCTCGATCTGTTCCGAGAAACGAGCGGGATCGCCGGTCGTGAGGTACGTCGTCGTGCCTGATCCGATGGCCCCATCACCTGCCTGCACCCTCGCGACCTGGCGTGCTACGGCCGGGGCCGGGTCGATCACCGTGACGGCACCGTCGGCGGCCGCCGCGATCTGGTCCGCCACGAACGAGTAGTGGGTACATCCGAGCACGATCGTGTCGGCCCCACGAGCGACGACATCCGCCGTGTACCGGCGGACGAGCGTCTCGCAGTTCTCCCCGTCTTCGATCGCTGCGGCGAGCCCGGGACAGGCACGAGCGACGACGGCGACGTCGCGAGCGTGGCGGTCGACGACGGATGCGAATAGCTCCCCCTGGAATGTTGCCTCCGTCGCGAGCACGCCGATTGTTCCGCGCTGCGTCGTCCCGGCCGCCGGCTTCACGGCCGGCTCCATGCCCACGAACGTCACGGCGGGGAATCGCTTCCGGAGTTGATGGAGCGCGGCGGCCGAGGCGCTGTTGCAGGCAACGACGACGGTTCCTGCGCCGAGCTCAATGAGGTACTCGCTCACGCTGAAAGCACGCGCCCTCACTGCGTCGAGGCCTCGCTCCCCGTAGGGCGAGTACGCCTGATCTGCAACGTAGACGAGATCCGCTTCAGACAGCAGGGATCGGATCTCGGTGAGAACGCTCAGCCCCCCAACACCGGAGTCGAAGACACCGATCAATCCCGGCCGCTCCAAGAGTCGCCGTGGCGATTGCGGTACGCCACGTCACCGAGCGGCTTGCGCCCCCCGAAGCGTCGAGGAGCGGCGTCCAGAGCCGGGTATCCGATCGAGATCGCATACCGGCAGCGCGCACCTTCGGGAAGGCCGAGGACCGCGGCAACGTCTCCATCGCGATGAAGGGTGATGGGGCATGAGGCGAGTCCAAGCGCGTCGGCAGCGAGCATGACGTTCTGGGCAACGCGGCCGGTGTCGAACTCGTAGCCCATGTCTTCTTCCACCAGTGCGAGGGCGATTGGCGCCGCCCGGACGGGATCGGTGAAGTCCCCGCACTCGGCGAGCCGGTCTCTCTGCTCGCCGTCGACAAGGATGAAGGACCACTTCTGGCGATTCTTGCTGCTGCCGGTCCACCGGGCCGCTTCGAGGATCTGTTCGATCACGTTGTCCGGGATCGGTTCGTCCCGGTAGGAACGGAGAGCTCGGAGCCCGAGGATCCGGTCGTAGAAGTCGTCGGAATTCATGATGAAAGCGTAGACCTTCCGAACTGTGGGCCGGCGAGACACCTACAGGCCTCTGCGAGCCCTGGGTTCGCAGCGCACATGGAGAAGGGGTCGGGCGGAGCCCGACCCCTTCTCGTCGTTCAGATTGTTTGCGTCCGCTCAGCCGAGCAGCTTCGCCTTCTGGGCGGCGAACTCATCGTCTGTGAGCTTGCCGTCGTCGTGGAGCTTCGACAGCTTCTCGATCTCATCGGCCGTGCTCGCGCCGGCGACGTTGCGGATGTAGTCCTCTTGCGCCTGCTGAATCGCGGCTGCTTCCTTCACCGTGCGCTCCTGCATCTTCCCACCGTTGGCGATGAGGTAGATGAGCACACCAAGGAGCGGAAGGACGATCACGAAGACCACCCACAGAGCCTTGAACCAGCCCGACATATCGCTGCGGAAGATGTCCCCGAAGATCGAGATGAGGAGCCAGATCCACATGACGAACAAGAAGAACCAGAGCATCCATAGAAAGACGCTGAGAAGCGGCATGCCTTCGGCGGCAATGAGCGGCATATTCATACCTTTCGGTTGGTCGACGTGATCAGAGAGTGATCGCTTCAGCCGCGAACTCTACTCCCGGGCGCGCTCCCACCCCACGAATGAATTCCCGACACGGCTCTGATCCTGCGCCAACTCGTGCCGGGATCAGAACTGCTCGTCCGCCATCTCCATGATGCCGCCGTCCTCGGTCTCGGCGAGCATCCGACGCAGCTTCGTCTTCGGCAGCACCGTGTGGGTGAAGTACCGGGCCGACGCGATCTTGCCCTCGTAGAAGGCCTTGTCGGCGTCGCTCGCGCCGTCGAGGGCGTCCACAGCGACCTCGGCGTGGCGGATGAGCAGCCAACCGATGACGACCTCGGAGAGGCTCTCGAGCAGGGACGTCGTGTGCAGGCCCGTCTTGTAGAGCTCCGGCGGGTCCTGCATCGACGCCATCGAGTGGCCGACGAGCACACCAACCTGCGCCTGGACGTCGTCGAGCGCCTTGCCGAGCATCTCACGCTCGATCGCAAGCTCCTCGGACCCACCCTTGATCGTCTCGAGCATCTCCTGGCCGAGACGCATGAGCGTCGCGCCCTGGTCTCTCGCGATCTTGCGGAAGAAGAGATCGAGGCCCTGAATCGCCGTCGTTCCCTCGTAGATCGTGTCGATCTTCGCATCGCGGATGTACTGCTCGATCGGGTAGTCCCTCGAGTAGCCGGAGCCACCCAAGACCTGGAGCGACTGAGCGAGCAGCTCATACGCCTTCTCGGACGAATACCCCTTCACCATTGGGAGGAGCAAGTCGTTGAGCTTCGACCAATGCGGTTCGTCCGCACTGAGGTGCGCCTTGTCGAGCAGCCACGCGGAGTACATCACGAGCGCTCGCATCCCCTCTGCGTGGACCTTCTGATCCATGAGGAGACGCCGAACGTCGGGGTGCCTGATGATCGCCACCCGCGGAGCCGTCTTGTCGCGACTCTGGGTGAGGTCGGCCGACTGGATCCGCTCCTTCGCGTACTCGAGAGCGTTGAGGTACCCGGTCGACAGCGTCGCCGCGGCCTTGACCCCGATCGACATCCGGGCGTCCTCGATGATGAGGAACATCTGCCGAATGCCGTGGTGCACGTCGCCGACGAGGTAGCCGACCGCCGGCTTCTCCATGCCGAACGTCATCTCGCCGGTCGTCGAGCCCCTGATCCCCATCTTGTCCTCGAGGTTCGTCGTGAACACGCCGTTGCGCTCGCCGAGCGAGCCGTCCTCGTTCACCATGAACTTCGGGACGATGAACATCGAAAGGCCCTTCGTGCCCGGCTCGGCATCCGGCCTGCGGGCGAGGACGAGGTGGACGATGTTCTCGTAATAGTCGTTCTCTGCAGACGTGATGAACCGCTTCACACCCTCGATGTGCCACATGTCACCCTCGACGTGCGTGGCCTTGGCGATCCCGGCCCCGACGTCCGAACCGGCATCAGGCTCGGTGAGAACCATCGTGGCGCCCCAGTTGCGTTCCACCATCGGCTTCGCGAACCGCTCCACCTGCTCGGGCGTGCCCTCGGCCTCGATGACGCGAGCCATGAGCCCACCGATGGGATAGAGCGAGATCGCCGCGTTCGCGCCGGCGAAGAGCTCGCCGGCCGACCAACGCAGAACCTCGGGTGCACCGAATCCGCCGAGGCTCTTCGGTACGCCGATCAAGTGCCAGCCACCCTCGTGGAGGGCATCGAGGCTCTTCTTCACGCCCGGCGGCAGCTCGACCTCTCCGTCGACGAGCTTGAGCTTCGTGCGATCCGCCTCTTCGAAGCTCTCGGCGAAGTCCTCTCGAGCGAGCCGGTCGACCTCGCGCAGGATGTCCTTCGCCGTGTCGTGATCGATGTCCTCGAACGGAGCCGCGCCGAGGTACTCGTCGGCGTTGTAGGCCTCGAACAGGTTGAACTCGAGATCTCGAAGGTTGCTGATGTAGTGGCTCATGTTCGCTCCTCGGCTCATGCCGCCGTTGGGGTATCGACCACGGACAGACACAAAGGGCAGGCCCTCGGCCGTCCGATTTTGAGTATACACTCTATTTTGGAGCGTCCGCTCAAGATTGGGGTATGCTCGCCGAAGGAGGTGCCCAAGTGGCCCGCTATCAGGTCGGCATCAGAACCGAGACGAAGATCCTCGAGGCGACACGCGAACTCCTCGCCGAGGGCGGCCTCGATGCGGCAACACTCAAGGCCATCTGCGAACGCGCAGGCGTGCAAGCCGGATCCTTCTACAACCTCTTCGCGTCGAAGGAGCAGGCCATCATGCAGGTGGCTCGCGATGCGATTCAGGCCGTCGATCCGGATCCCGACCACTCCGGGTCCGACACACTCGACGACCTCGTCGACGCCTACATCCGGTTCGTCACGGATCAGTCCGATCTCGCCAGGATCTACATCCAGATCGCGGCCACTCGCACCAACGACGCCTCCGTGACCCGTCGCTTCCTTCGCCATCACGTGCGCAGGGTCGAGCGGTTCGCCGACGCCATGGTCCGATCCGGCAAGGCCGGCAAGAAGGAGGCGCCGCTGAAGGCCGAGGTCATGCTCGGAGCGCTCGACGGCCTCGCCTTCCGTTGGCTTCTCGACGGATCGTTCGACTTCGCGAAACACGCTCGGGTCGCCGCCGCTCAGTGCGGCTGACACAAACCTCCTTTCGACGCGACGATCTGGGCCTGAGCGCCAATCTCTGAAGACGAGCCTGCCGGTCGCGACGCACGGCCGTACCATCGACTCGAGTTTCGAGAAGTGAGGTGGGGTCATGAAGTTCGCGCTGCAAACGAGCGGTCCTTACGAGGATGTTCTCGAGGTTGCCCGGTTCTCGGAGCACTGGGGTCTCCCGGCGATCGCCCTCCCCGATCACTACCTCATGGGCCGCGACGACGAGACGGCCGCGACGCGGGCTGCGCCCGATGCGCTCATCCAGCTCGCCGGCCTTGCCCGCGAGACCACGAACCTCGACCTCGTCGTGCTGGTCGCACCGATCACGTTCCGACACCCAGCCGTGCTCGTCAAGACGGCGATCACGATCGACCGGATGTCTGGCGGGCGTTTCACGCTCGGCATCGGGACGGGATGGATGGACCGAGAGCATGAGGTCTTCGGCATCCCCTACCCGCCGTTCGCAGAACGCTACGTGATGCTCGAAGAGGCGCTCGCCTACTGCCGGGCGGCGCTGACCGACCCGCCCGTCGGGTTCGCAGGCGAGCGCTACTCACTCGAGCCCTTCCCGATCGCGCCGCGGCCTGTTGGCACCGTCAAGCTCCTCGTCGGCGGCTCCGGTGCGGTGAAGACACCGCGGCTCGCCGGCACGTATGCCGACGAGTTCAACGTGTACATGGGTGACAATCTCGCGGAGAGGATCGGGAGCGCGCGGGAGGCCGCGTTCGCAGCCGATAGGGATCCCGACGCACTCTTGCTTTCGACAGCGAGCCAGGTGATCGGGGCACCGAACGAGAGAGAGCTCGGCGCGCGCATTGAGGTACTCGCCGCCGAGGCCGGCTTCGCTGCTACGGAGCTCAGGGAACGGCTCGAACGCAGCCACACGCCGGTGGGCACCTACGACGAGCTTCAAGATCGCTTCGCAGAACTCGAATCACTCGGGATCACCCGGTATTACCTGCAGGGACGGTTCCACGAGGAGCAGACACCCGAACTCCTCGAAGCGATCGGCGGTTGACGGAAGTACCGTATGCGTCGTGGATTCAACGCTGCTCGACGTTGGAGGCCCCGTTCGCGTCGTTGACCATGGCGGGGAAGGCCCCCTGCTTCTCCTCGTCCACGGCCTCGGCGGCTCCACGGAGAATTGGGACATCGTCGGCCCGAAGCTCTCGGGTGTCGGCCGCGTCATGGCGATCGATCTCGTCGGCTTCGGCGACTCCGAGCCCGGGAATCGGCGTGCGAGCGTGGAGGACAATGCCCTGCTCATCGCGGAGGTGATCCACTTCCTCGGCTACGACGACGCCTCGGTGGTCGGAAATTCGATGGGCGGACTCATCGCGATGATCGCCGCAGTCGAGCACTCGCATCGCATCGATCGGATCGTGCTCGTCAACCCGGCGCTACCGGTGAGCCGTCGCCATCCCCCGGATCTCGAGGTGTTCACGAAACTGCTCGGCCCGCTGATCCCCGGCATCGGCGTGCCGGCGTTCAGGGCCTACCGCGCGACTCACTCCCCAGAGGAGGAGACGAAGGAGACGCTGCGGATGGTGGCGGCCGACCCATCAACGGTGCCTGAATGGGCGGTTGCGAATCTCACCGAGGCGAACCGTCGGCGGAGGGGGCGGGCATGGGCGATCCCCGCGTTCCTCGAGGCCGACCGGTCGATCGCTCGGTACGTGCTCCGTCCGCGGCGGTTCCAGAAACTCATCCACAAGATCGGCGCGCCGGTGCTTCTCATCCACGGCTCAGAAGATCGGCTCGTCTCGGTCGACTCCGCACGCTGGGCCGCGGCGGAACGTCCGTGCTGGAAGTACGTGGAGATGGAGGGCGTCGGCCACGTACCGATGCTCGAGGCCGCCGACGAGTTCACAGAGACGATCGTCGACTGGCTCTCAGAATCGGGCTAGCGCCGTCGCCGGCTACTGCTCGACGGGGTAGCCCTGCTGGTACCAATTCTGGATGCCGCCGTCGACCTCGTACACCTCGGCGAATCCGAGGCCCTTCATCGTCTTGACGGCTTCGGAAGTCCGGTTCCCGGAGTTGCAGTACATGACGTACGGCACGTCCTTGTCGAGCTCATCAAGCTGGTCGGCGAAGTCCGCCGCGTAGAAGTCGACCATGATCGCTCCGGCGATCCGAGCCTGGTTGAACTCGTCTTCCGTGCGGATGTCGAGGATCACAAGACCTTCGGGGCTGCCCTCGATGACCTCGGCGGCCTTCGCCGGCGAGACGAGTTCGATCGTCTGGGTCGCCGCGGCGGACGAACATGAGGTCGCGAGCGTCGCAAGAACGAGTGCCACGACGAGTAGAACCACGGTACGGACTGATTTGTTCACACCTATCTCCTGTCAGGTCAGTTGCATGAAGAGCTTCTCGAGCCGCTTGGGGTCGTAGCCCTCTTTGGCGGCCTGCTCCGGGTCGACGGCGCACATGGCCATCGTGGCGGCGAAGAATTTGTAGCCGGCGTGTTCGAGAGCGCGCATCGATGCGGAGAACTGCGTGATGACGTCGGTGCAGTCGCGCCCGTTCTCGAGCATGCCCTGGATGCCGCGGATCTGGCCTTCGACACGGCGCAGCCTCGTCAGGATGTCGTGGACTTCGGTCTCTTCCAGCTTCATACGCTCAGCATATACCCCGGAGGGGTATATGGGCGGAGAAACCGCGCAGCCCGCCCCTCGAGCAGGAATTGATACGACCGGACTCAAGTTATGATGGTCGTAACGACTCAAAGACACGGCCCGCGCGATGCGGGCCAACCGACACGAAGGAGCACACCCGCATGGGACGCGCCGTAGGCATCGACCTCGGAACCACAAACTCCGTCATCTCAATCCTCGAAGGTGGAGAGCCCAAGATCGTCAGCAACGCGGAGGGGCACCGCACCACGCCTTCCGTGGTCGCATTCGCCAAGAACGGCGAAGTCCTCGTCGGCGACCAGGCGAAGCGCCAGGCGATCACGAACCCGGACCGCACCGTTCGCTCCGTGAAGCGCCACATGGGCAACGACTGGAGCATCGACGTCGATGGGAAGGCGTACACGTCGCAGGAGATCTCCGCACGCATCCTCATGAAGCTCAAGCGCGACGCTGAAGCGTTCCTCGGCGAGACCGTCACCGAGGCCGTGATCACCGTGCCCGCCTACTTCGGCGATGCGCAGCGTCAGGCAACAAAGGAAGCAGGCCAGGTCGCCGGGCTCGAGGTGCTGCGCATCATCAACGAGCCGACGGCGGCTGCGCTCGCATACGGGCTCGACAAGAACGACGAGGATCATCTCATCCTCGTCTACGACCTCGGCGGCGGGACGTTCGACGTCTCGGTGCTCGAGATCGGCGAGGGCGTCTTCGAGGTGAAGTCGACGCACGGCGACACGAAGCTCGGTGGGGACGACTGGGATGACAAGGTCATCGACTGGCTCGTCGAGGGCTTCAAGAACGACAACGGCGTCGATCTCTCGACCGACGCGATGGCGATGACCCGTCTCAAGGAAGCCGCCGAGAAGGCGAAGATCGAGCTGTCGTCGGTGATGGAGACCGAGATCAACCTCCCGTTCATCACCGCGACGAACGAGGGCCCGATCCACCTGCTCCGCACGCTCACCCGCTCCGAGTTCGAGCAACTGACCGACGATCTGGTGCAACGCACGCGTATGCCGTTCAAGGAGGCGCTCAAGGACGCCGGCGTAACGATGGACGACATCGACCACGTCATCCTCGTCGGCGGCTCCACTCGCATCCCCTCGGTTCAGAAGGTCGTCAACGAGCTCGCGGGCAAGGAGCCCCACAAGGGCGTCAACCCCGATGAGGTCGTCGCCGACGGCGCCGCGCTGCAGGCCGGCGTCCTCACGGGCGACGTGAAAGGGATCCTCCTCCTCGATGTCACGCCGCTCACGCTCGGAGTTGAGACCGAGGGTGGCGTTTCGACGAAGATGATCGAGCGCAACACGACCATCCCGACCCGCCGATCGGAGATCTTCACCACGGCCGCCGACAGTCAACCGGAGGTCGAGATCCACGTCCTCCAGGGTGAGCGTGCGATGGCGAACGACAACAAGAGCCTCGGCCGCTTCAAGCTCCCGGGCATCGCTTCGGCGCCACGCGGCGTTCCTCAGATCGAGGTGACGTTTGACATCGATGCGAACGGCATCGTGTCCGTGTCCGCGAAGGACCTCGGCACCGGCAAGACCCAGCAGGTCACGATCACCGGCGGCACCGCCCTCTCCGACGACGACATCGACCAGATGGTCAAGGACGCCGAGTCGCACATCAAGGACGACGCCGATCGCAAGGAGGCTGCTGAGGCACGCAACCAGGCCGACCACACGGCCTACCAGATCGAGAAGCAGGTCGCCGAGCACGGCGACAAGCTCACCGACGAGGAGCGCAAGCCTATCGACGACAAGATCGCCGAACTGCGCAACTTGCTCGCAAGCGAGGCAACGGAGGCCGAGGCTCTCCGCAACGCCACGAACGAACTGCTCACGACATCGCAGATCCTCGGTCAGAAGATCTACGAGGCTTCGGCCGCTGAGTCTGCAGCGTCCGAGGAGGGCGCCGAGCCGGCCGGAGACGACGAGGTCGTCGAAGCCGAGGTGGTGGAGGACGATGACGAGTCCTGAAGAGAGTCACGAGTCACGAGCCACGAGCCACGAGCGTGACTCCGCGCCTGTCCCCCCGACCGAAGGGCGGGGGGACGCGGAGGAGCGCAGCGACGACGCAGGGGGGGCGGTGAACCAACCGGTGACGGCCCCAAATGCCCAGCCGGAGCCACACGAGCTGGTCAGCACCGACCTCGAGATTGAGCCCGGGCCCACGGCCCACGACCTCGGGCTCGAACTCCCAGACGATCCCGACGAGGCCCAGGCCCTTCTCCTTCGCGAGCTGAGCGAAGCCCGTCAAGAGGCGGGTGAGCATCTCGAGATGCTCCAACGCGTCGCGGCCGACTTCGACAACTTCCGTCGCCGTGTCGAGCGCGATCAGGCAGAGAACGTCGAGCGTGCTTCTCAGCGCGTCATCGAGAATCTCCTTCCGACGCTCGATGCCTTCGATGCCGCTGCGGCATTCGAGCCTCAGAGCCCCTCGGAGGAGAAGATCCGCGAGGGCATGCTGTCGACACGTTCACAGTTGCTCGAGACGCTCGCTCGCGAGGAATTCGAGCCGATCCCGGCAGCAGGCGAGGCCTTCGATCCGAAGGTACACGAGGCGGTGTCCGGCCCCAGCGCGGGCGATGGCGATCTCATCGTCGCCGTCGAATTGCGGCGCGGGTACGTCATGCGAGGCCGGGTGATCCGACCCTCGCTCGTCACGGTGGAACATGCGTAAGGAATGGTTGGAGAAGGACTACTACGCCGCACTCGGCGTCTCCAAGAACGCCTCTGACAAAGAGATCAAGAAGGCGTTCCGCAAGCTCGCACGCGATCTCCACCCAGACAACAACCCTGACGACGCCGTCGCAGAGGCTCGCTTCAAGGAAGTCAACGAGGCCTACGAGACGCTCTCCAACCCGGATGAGCGCAAGGAGTACGACCACGTCCGCGAGATGGGCTACTTCGTCGGCGACTCCGTCGGCCATCAGCAGTACGTGCGCGTCGAGGATCTCTTCGGCCAGGGACGAGGCGGTGGAGGCGGTTTCCAGGACCTCCTCGGCGGCCTCGGCGATCTGTTTGGACAGGGCGCACGGCACCAGCAGCCCCGGCCGATGGCCGGACGCGACCTCCAGACCGACGTCACGCTGACGTTCCATGAGGCGCTCAACGGCCCGACGAAGACCGTGTCCGTCGACGGGCGCTCGGTCAAGGTGAAGGTGCCTCAGGGCATTGCCGACGGCACGAAGGTGCGGCTCAGGGGGAAGGGCGGTCCCGGCGCGAACGGTGGACCCGCCGGTGACCTCTTCGTTCGCGTCCACGTCGCTGCGCATCCGATCTTCGGGCGGTCCGGCAGGCGTGACCTCACGATCACCGTGCCGATCACCTTCGTGGAAGCGACCCTCGGCGCCGTCATCGAGGTCCCCACGCTCGAGGGCACCACAAAGATCCGAATTCCTGAGGCCACCCAGAGCGGCAAGACGATGAAGGTCTCCGGTAAGGGCGTCGAGACGAAGGACACCACGGGTGACCTCCTCGTCACCATCGAGGTGCAGGTGCCGGCAGACATCACAGAGGCTCAGAAGGAGCTGCTCGAGCGCTTCCAAGACGAGAACCCCGACGACAATCCACGAGAGCATCTGGGGGTGTGACGTGAACAATCGCGAAGACGCCGTCTACATCATCTCCGTTGCCGCCGAGATGTCGGGAATGCATCCGCAGACCCTGCGAATCTACGAACGGCGCGGACTCATCGAACCGTACCGGACGCCCGGAGGGACGCGCCGCTACTCCCAGGAGGACATCGAACGCCTCCTCCTCATCCAGGAACTCACGAACGCCGGCGTGAACCTCGAAGGAGTCCGGAGGATTCTGAGGCTGGAGCACGAGAACGAACGCCTCAAGGCTCAGAACGAACGACTGCGCCGCCTCCTCGAAGACGCTCATGCGCGCGTCGAGGGAGAGACGGAGCGCCGCACCGTCATCAAGATGGGCGTCATCAAGCGCAGACACCTCCCCGACGTTCGCCGCAAGGACCCGTGGGCGTAGACACCCGCTGAGTAGCCGATCAGTTCGATAGCTGAGTAGCGTCGACCTCTCTCAAAGGAGGAGGCAGCATGCTGGACGTTCCCTCGATTCGGGATCGATTCCCTGCCCTTCGACGGATCGTGAACGGGTCGCCGGCCGCCTACCTGGACGGGCCCGGGGGGACACAGGCGCCCGAGTCCGTCATCGACGCGATGGCCGGTTTCATGCGAAGGGGCGGCAGCAATCACGGCGGCCCGTTCGTCACCTCGCGAGAGACCGATGCCGTGGCGGATTCGGCTCGCTCGGCCGTTGCGGACCTCTTCGGCGCATCCCCGAACGAGATCGCGTTCGGGCAGAACATGACCTCCCTCACGCTCTCGGTGAGTCGCGCACTCGGTGCAACGTGGAAGCCGGGCGACAACGTCGTCGTGTCTCGCCTCGACCACGACGCAAATGTGTGGCCGTGGGTCATCGCCGCTCGAGACGCCGGCATCGAAGTCCGCTGGCTCGACTTCGACCCAGACGACGGCTGCCGCCTTGCGACGGAGAACCTGGCCGGACTCATCGACGACCGCACGCGCCTCGTCGCCGTCACCCACGCGTCGAACGCCGTCGGCACCGTCACGGACCCTCGCCCGATCATCGAGGCCGCTCACTCCGCCGGGGCCCTCACCTACATCGATGCCGTCCACTACTCACCGCACGGCCTCGTCGACGTCGCCGAACTCGGCACCGACTTTCTCGTGGCGTCGGCCTACAAGTTCTTCGGACCGCACACGGGCGCGCTCTATGGACGCGCAGAAGTGCTCGAATCCGTCGAGGCCTACAAGATCCGCCCGGCACCCGACGCCCCGCCCGACAAGTGGGAGACGGGGACGCAGAGCTTCGAGAGCCTCGCCGGTGTGACCGCCTCAGTCGACTACATCGCTTCGCTGGGTGAGGGTGGGACCCGCCGGGATCGGATCCGCTCAGCAATGGACGTCATCGGCGAATACGAGCGGACGCTCTCACAACGATTCCTCTCCGGCATCGCCTCGATACCAGGGGTCTCGCTCTTCGGCCGGAACGTCCCGGACGGCCGGACGCCGACATTCGCCATCTCCGTCGATGAGTTGCACCCGGACGCCGTCGCCGAGGCCCTGGGCGACCTCGGGATCTTCGTCTGGGCCGGCGACTACTACGCGGTGGAAGTGATGCGCCGTCTCGGCGTCGCAGACGATGGCGGCCTCGTGCGTATCGGCTTCGTCCACTACAACACCGTTGAAGAGGTCGACCGAGCCGTGGCCGCTCTCGCATCGCTCACCAAGGAGGGGACAGCATGAGACAGTTCCCCGACGATTTCGTCTTCGGCGTTGCTGCGTCGGCGTACCAGATCGAGGGCGCGTGGGATGAGGACGGCAAGGGCGAGTCGATCTGGGACCGCTTCGTCCGGACTCCGGGTCGCATCCACAACGGCGACACCGGCGACGTCGCGTGCGACCACTACCACCGCTACCCCGAAGACGTGGCGCTCATGGCCCGCGCAGGCATCCCCGCTTACAGCCTCACCACGGCGTGGACCCGCATCATCCCCGACGGCATCGGGCCGGTCGAACCCCGCGGCATCGCCTTCTACGACCGTCTCGTCGACGAACTACTCGAACACGACATCACGCCGTACGTCACGCTCTACCACTGGGACCTTCCCCAAGGTCTCCAGGAGCGCGGAGGCTGGGCAAACCGCGAGACCGTCGATGCGTTCGTTCGCTACGCCGACGTCATGAGCGCCGCGCTCGGCGATCGCGTCAAGCACTGGAAGACGCACAACGAACCGTGGGTCGCGTCGTTCATCGGCCACCACGACGGGGCGTTCGCCCCCGGGCACACGGACTTCGCAGAGGCGCTCACCGCCGCCCATCACATCCTGCTCTCCCATGGCCGGTCCGTTCCCGTGATTCGGGAGAACGCCGCCGGCGCAGAGGTCGGAGTCGTCGTGGACTGCAGACCCTCGACACCAGCAAGCGACTCGCCCGAGGACAGAGCGGCACAGCGACACTTCGACGGCTTCCGCAATCGGTGGTTCTACGACCCTCTCTTCGGCAAGGGCTACCCACAGGACATGGTGAACGCCTACCGGGAACGCGGCAGATACGACTCGGAGGAGCCTCCGTTCGTCCGGCCCGGGGATCTCGACGAGATCGCGACCCCGTTCGACTTCATCGGCATCAACTACTACACCGCGATCGAGGTCTCCGCCGGCGCGGACGAAACGGAGGAGACCGGCGTCGAACCCGGCCCGAACCCCCCGGACGGCTACACCGAGATGGGGTGGCCGATCCTCCCCCAGGCACTCACCGGTTTGTTGAAGCGCATCCACGACGACTACGGAGCCACGGACATCCGCGTGACCGAGAACGGTGCGTCGTACTCGGACGGCCCCGGACCAGACGGGCGGATCCACGACCATCGCCGCATCGACTACCTCCACAATCACCTCAGCGCAGTCGCCGACGCGATCGAGCTCGGCATCCCGGTGACGGGCTACTTCGCCTGGTCGATCCTCGACAACTTCGAGTGGGCGCTGGGCTACTCGCAACGCTTCGGCCTCGTCTGGGTCGACCACGAGACCGGCGAGCGTGTTCCGAAGGACAGCCTCGCCTGGTACTCCAACGTGATCGCCACCAACACAGTGAGCTGATTGCCCCTTGCCCGCAGGGCGTTCCAGGTCGAACATGGGAATCTCCCGAAGCACCGGAGGTTTGCCTTCCCATGGACACCACAGCGCTACTCGAACAACGCGCCGCCAAAGACGAGTTCTTCCAACACAGCACGCAGTCGCCCGTCCCCGCCGGCGAGCGTGCATCGTTCAACGGTCTCTCCTACTACGACCCGAGTCCGGACCTCGCCTTCACCGTTCCGGTTGATGTCGTCGAGTCCGAGCCGATTCAGATCGGCACGACAACCGGAGAGGAACGCACCTACCACCGTGTCGCCACCGCGACCGTCGCGGTCGAAGGCACCGACGTGACCGTAGGGCTCTACTCGACCGGTCATCCCGGCCTGTTCCTCCCGTTCCGGGACGCCACCTCGGGGAACGACACATACGGGGCGGGCCGCTACCTCGACGTCGAACCGAACGGTGACGGAACCGTGACGATCGACTTCAACTACGCCTACGCCCCGTTCTGCGCATACAGCGAGGCGTACTCGTGTGCCCTGCCGCCGTTCGAGAACTGGCTCGACGTGCCGATCCGGGCGGGTGAGCGGAACCCGACCGGCTGACCCGATACGCTGGCGTCCATGCGCACGCTCATCACGATCCGGGAACCGGGAGGCACCGCGACGCCGCTCGTTGTCGATGGCGGCCTGTTCTCCGATCCGGACGATGGCCCCATCGACAACGAGATCGCGACCGGCGACCTCTACGCGTTGCCGGGCCTCGCCGACTGCCACGCTCACCTCGGTCTCACCAAGATCGGCGAGATGACGTCGATCACCGAGGACGAGATCCGGGCGAACAGCGTCACCAATGCGTGGATGCAGATCGAAGGCGGTGTGCTCCTCATCATCGACAAGGGGTCGTCGAGCGATGTGTCTCTCGAGATCCTCGACGCCCCGCCGAACGAACGTCCCGTGGCCTCGATGGCCGGGCGGATCATCGCTCCGCATGACGGCTACTACCCCGGCTACGGCCATGAAGTCGACGAGGAAGGTCTCGTCGCGGCAGTTCGCCGCACCACAGGGGGCCGGGCCGAGTGGGTGAAGATCATCGGTGACTGGCCGAGAAGGGGGCGAGGCACCGTCGCCAACTACGGCGAGGCAGCACTCACGAAAGCGGTGGAGGTTGCCCATGCCGCCGACCGGAGGGTCGCCGTGCACACGATGGCGCCCGAGGGGATCGGCCCCGCCATCGCGGCGGGCGTTGACTCCATCGAACACGGCTTGTTCCTCAGCGGGGACGACCTTCCCGGACTCGCGGAGCGCGGAGGTGCGTGGGTGCCGACCGCGCTCGGCGCCGAGGCGGTCATCGAGATGCTCGGAGCCGACAGCACCGGCGGCCGCCTCCTCGCCGCCGGTGTCGACAACGTGCGAGAGCTCTTGCCTGAAGCGGAGCGCCTCGGCGTGTCGGTGCTCACCGGCACCGACCTCGCGGTCCCCCACGGCAAGGTCGCGCATGAAGCGATCCGGCTCCACGAACTCGGTCTATCGAGACCGGCAGCCGTTCACGCGGCGAGCACCGCCGCCTACGACTATCTCGATGTCGAGCGCGGGTTCGTCCCGGGGATGCCTGCGGACGCGGTGTTCTTCGCCGACGATCCGAACGACCACCTCGAGACGCTCCTCGAACCCCGGGTGGTCATCCGCTCCGGCCGCCAGGTTCAACCGACGATGTAGGTGCCCGTCCCGGCGGCAATGAGCGTGCCCTCGTCGTTGTGAAACTCCATCCGGGTCACAGCGACCCGTGACCCGGTGCGCAGCACGACGGCCGATGCATCGAACCACTCGCCGACGCCGGGCCGCAGGTAGTCGACGCGCATGTCGATCGTCCCGATCTTCGAGAAGATACGTGCCGCCTCCTCCTGGTTCTCGGGCAGGTCCCGGCCAACGACACCCATCATCGCGGCGATGCCACCGACGACATCGAGCGTCGATGAGATGACCCCACCGTGGAGATAGCCACGTGCGAAGTTCCCGATGAGCTCGTCGCGACGGTTGACGCGGATCCGTACGACGCCGTCGTCGCTGATCCGGCAGTCCTCGAGACCGAGGATGCGGTTGAACGGGATGAGGTTTTCGGCCACCTCGACGAGGGCGGCCAGGGTGTCGAAGTCGGGCATGAACGCGAGTGTATGGCCCGGGCGAGACTCCGTATCCACGATTCGGACTTGAACTTTCTGTGAACTTGTGTCATAGTGCTCATCCCAGCCGTTCGCGCGCGGGAACCCCTCAGTCGTTGAGAGCGTTGTTCCCTGCACGAAGCCGGCGGCCGGGAACCCAGCGCAGCTGTCGGAGCGTCATATGTAGGACGCTGGAGCCGATGGGGCCGAATCTCCAAAGATCTGCAGCGCTGACGCACGAACCAACAAGTGAAGGATTTCACAAACATGAAGACCGCAGAGAAAATGCGATTGGTCGGTCAGCCGCTCGAAGTTGGCGACAGCCTTACCCGTTACCTCCAGGAGATCTCGTTCCACGACCTCCTCACCGCAGACGAAGAGGTCGAGCTCGCCCAGGCGATCGAAGCCGGGCGTCTCGCCGAAGAGCAGCTCGCTTCAGTGTCGGTACGCGGCGCCGAGAAGGTGCGCCTCGAACGTGCCGTCCGCAAGGGCCGCGAAGCCCGCGAGCGCTTCACCCAAGCGAACCTCCGCCTCGTCGTGAGCCAGGCCAAGCGTTATCGCAGCCAGTACGGAATCGAGTTCATCGACCTCATCCAGGAGGGCAACCTCGGCCTGATCCGTGCAGTCGAGAAGTTCGACTGGCGCAAGGGCTTCAAGTTCTCCACATACGCGACCTGGTGGATCCGCCAGTCCATGCAGCGTGCCGTTGCTGAGAAGTCCCGCACGGTTCGTCTTCCGAACTCGCTGCACGACACACTCGTGACGCTCAACAGCACCAGGAACCGCCTCCTCTCCGAGCTCGGCCGCGAGCCGTCGCCGGAGGAGCTCGCCGAAGAGTCTGGGCTCTCCCTCGACGCCGTTTTCGAGGCGCAGCTCGTCGCCGACTCCGTGTCCCTCGAGGCACCGGTCGGTGAAGACGGCGCCGTGCTCGGCGACTTCGTCGCTCACCACGACGAGGAAGACCCGGTTCGTGAGACCGAGAAAGCCACAGCAATCGAGGCCCTCCGCGATGCCATCAACCGCCTCCCGGAGCGTGAGGCCTACATCCTCTCGATGAGGGTCGGCTTCGAAGACGGCCTCCCCCGCACACACGAGGAGATCGGCGGCAACCTCGGCCTCGGACCGACCCGGGTCCGCTCGATCGAGAAGCTCGCCCTCTCGAAGCTCCGCCACCCGGCGTTCGGGCTCCGCGAAGACGCGATGGACTTCTAGATAACGACTCCCTCAGTACGAAGGCCGCTCCCCTCCCGGAGCGGCCTTCGTCGCGCTCCGGGAAGCCCCGGCAACGGGCCTGCGTTCATACGCGACAATGAGCAGACACCAACACGAAGGAGTGCCCATGGCCTCGAAGCAGCCGGGCGTCATCTACGGGCGGCGGGTCGCGATCGTCGATGGTCTGAGAACACCGTTCGTCAAGTCGATGACGGAGTTCAGGGACCTCACAGCACTCGATCTCGCATCGGCTGTCGTCGGCGAGCTCCTTCAGCGCTCCGGCGTCGAGGGAGGCCAGATCGACCAGGTCGTCTACGGCGCCGTCATCGCCGACGTCGCCGGGCCCAACATC
>JBDLHX010000018.1:0-30173 GCA_039715165.1 Actinomycetota bacterium | reverse complement strand
AAAGAGTGCCGCTCACACGCTCACCCATTTCGTGAACAGCCGCACCCGCGGGAACGCTGTCATACCAACGCATCCAGTCCGGACATCGACGAGAAACCGCGGATCCAGCCGCAGCGGAGGGGCCGCTGTGAGAGCGGCGTCCGCGAACGGCCTGGTGCGGATGTCCAACCATGAGTGACCTCCTCGTTCGCAACATCGGGTCGCTCGTCACGAATGACCCATCGCGCGGCGGGCTTCTCGGCATCGTCGAGAACGCCGCGGTCGCCGTCATCGACGGCACGATCGCGTGGGTGGGCAACGAGTCCGACCTCCCGACCGGCTACACAGACCTCTCCGCTCTCGACGCCGGAGGAGCCGCGGTGCTCCCCGGCTTCGTCGATCCACACACGCACATCGTGTTTGCAGGAGAGCGCAGCGACGAGTTCGCCCGGCGCCTGCGTGGCGCGTCGTACGAGGAGATCCTCGCGGCCGGTGGCGGCATCCGCTCCACCGTCGCAGCAACCCGTGCGACGTCGGAGGATGCGCTCTTCGACATGGCTGCGGAACGTGCGTGGCGAATGCTCTCACAGGGAACGACGACGGTCGAGGTCAAGTCCGGATACGGCCTCGATGTCGAGACGGAGGCGAAGATGCTGCGCGTCGTCCGGCGTCTCGACGAGACGCTCCCTATCGACGTCGTGCCGACCTTCCTCGGGGCTCACGTTCTCCCCGTTGAGTACGCGGACGACCGAGACGCCTATGTCGATCTCGTCTGCGGCGAAATGCTCGACGCCTGCGCAGCGGATGCCCGTTTCTGCGACGTCTTCTGCGACGCCGCGGCATTCACCGTCGACGAGGCGCGGCGAATCCTCGACGCCGCTCACGGCCACGGCCTCGACGCCAGGGTCCACGCCGACCAGCTCGGTCGTGTGGGAGCCGCGGCGCTCGCCGCGAACCTCGCTGCTGCAAGCGCCGACCATCTCGATCACGCGACCGGCGGCGATCTCGCCTCGATGAGGGAGAGCGGCACGGTCGCGGTCCTGCTTCCCGCTGTGTCGTTCTCCATGCAGCTTCCTTATCCGGACGGGCGCCGCGTCTGGGACAGCGGAGTGACGGTCGCTCTCGCCACCGACAGCAATCCGGGGACTGCCTACGTCCAGTCGATGCCGTTCGTGGTCGCCCTCGCCGTTCTCAACATGGGCCTTGTCCCGGACGAGGCCGTGTGGGCGGCGACCCGCGGCGGTGCGATGTCGCTACGGCTCCACGACCGGGGGCACGTCGTGCCCGGCGCACTGGCCGATCTCGTCGTCCTCGACGCACCGACGCATGTGCACCTTCCGTACCGGCCCGACGGCGACCTCATCGCCGCCGTTGTCAAGCGAGGGACGATCCTGTGAGCGACTACTTCTCGGTCGAGCACCCGATCCGATTCGCACATCGGGGGAGCCGCATCCTGTGGCCGGAGAACACGATGTACGGATTTGCGAAGGCTGTCGAAGACCTCAACTACAAGTACCTCGAGCTCGACGTGCGCCTCACGGCCGACCGCGTTCCTGTCGTCTTCCACGACGGCACGCTCGATCGCACGACGAACGGCACGGGCGAAATCGCCGAGTACACCTTCGAAGAGCTGCAAGGGCTCGACGCCGCACACCACTTCGACCCCGAGAACGACTACCCGCTGCGTGGGCATGGGATCGGGATCTCCCCCCTCGACGAGCTCTACCGGACGTGGCCGGACGTGCGGCTCAACATCGACCTCAAGGGGCCGGGAGAGGAGTGGGCGGTGGCGGAGGTGATCCGCGCCGCCGACGCCGAGCACCGGACGCTCGTCGGCTCCTTCTACGATCGTCGCATCGCGAAGTTCCGCCGCATCAGCCGGGGCCGGGTCGCCGTGTCCGCGGGGCCGAGTGCCGCCCTGGCGATGGTGGCCGCGTCCCGGGTCGGCCGGTCGATTCGCCGAAAGATCCAGGCTTATCAGCTGCCGTTCGACTACCGGGCCGTGCCCATCGACGAGAAGCTCATTGACGCCATCCACCGAGCCGGCGCCCACATCCACCTCTGGACGGTGAACGAGCCGGAAGACATGCGACGGCTCCTCGATATGGGCGTCGATGGCATCGTCACGGATCGGCCCGATCTCCTCAACGAGGTGATGGATGTCTGAGGCCCGCGACAAGTAGCCGCGCTCACGCTGAGAGGCGGGTAGCGTGATCGCATGACTGGCAGTGGTCCAACTGGGAAGTCGCTCGGGCACATCGTCCGGCTGCAGTTGCATGCGGAATCGCTCAAACGCGACGGAGCATTCGACCCAAGGCCGCTCGTCTCGGTCGACAAGGCAAGTATCGACTCAGCCGGGATGCTCGGATGGGACGGCACCGCCTGGGTCCTCGACAACCACCACTCGGCGCATCCGCATCTCCGCGGCGATGGACGCCGTGTGCTGTCGGTCGGTTTCGCCGGGCACTACGACCGGATGCGGGAGAGGTTTGGCGACGTGCCTCTCGGCGTGGCGGGCGAGAATGTCATCGTCGACGGTCCACCGGTCTCGGCCGAAGATATCTCTCAGGGGCTCGTCGTGCGGACGAGCGACGGCGCCGTTCTCGAGTTGCGATCGCCGGAAGCAGCCGCAGCCTGCACCGGCTTCACGTCGTTCCTGCTGGGCAGCCCCGAGGTTCTGCCGCGAGGCGAGATCACCGAGCACCTCGCGTTCTTGTCAACCGGGACGCGGGGCTTCATCGTGTCGGTCGATCACGTCGATCCGCCGGTCGAGATCTCGATCGGGGACGAGGTCTTCACACGCTGAACGGGATCCCGTTGAGCCGTACGAGTTCGTCGATGGCCGCATCCCTGGCATCGTCGAATGACAGGGCAGAGCGCTCACGCTGCGGGACTCCTCGTTCCTGGACGTAGACACGGAATCTGCCGTCCGACTCGAGGACGTAGAGGCCGTCTCGGGGCCCGACGCGGTTCGTCCCGAGTGACAGCAGCGTCTCGTGATCGGAGATCTCGGAGACGATGTCGACCCGTTCGAGGGTGAACGCCTCGTCGAAGTCGGCCGCCGTCGTTGCCCGGTGGCCGAGGATCTGCGATGCCATCTTGCGGGCCTTTCGCCGCAAGATCGCCTGTGCCTGTTCCTGTCTCGTGGGCCGGTCCATGGTCAAGTGCTCGGCACCGCGGCAAGGGTGGGTTTCCACGTTGGGCGGTCGCTCTCGAATGCGGCGATGTCGTCGGTGTGCTCGAGCGTGAGGGCGATCGGATCGAGCCCATTCAGCAGCCGGTGCTTCACTGCCGGATCGATCTCGAACGAGGCTCGGAAGCCGCCGGAGACGACCGTTTGCTCGGCGAGATCGACCACGACCTCGTTCTCCGGGTCCTCCGCGATCTCAGTGAGGCGAACAACCTCGTCGTCTGAGAGCACGACCGGGAGGAGGCCGACGTTGTGGCAGTTCCCACGGAAGATGTCGGCGAACGAGGGCGCAATGATCGCTCGGAAGCCCCGGTCCTCGAGAGCCCATGGTGCGTGTTCGCGTGACGAGCCGGACCCGAAATTCGGGCCGGAGACGAGAACCACAGCGTCGGTGTACTCGGGCCGGTTCGTGACGAACCTCGGGTCGAGTTCGCCCTCGGCATCGTGGGACCAGTCCCAGAAGAGGAACGGGCCGAAGCCGGACCGCTCGACGCGCTTGAGGAACTGCTTCGGGATGATCTGGTCGGTGTCGACGTTTGCCCGGGGGAGCGGCGCCATTTGGCCCGAGATCACGGTGACCGGTTCCATCAGGCCCACTCCCTCACGTCGACGAGACGTCCTTCGATCGCTGCTGCTGCCGCCATTGCCGGGCTCACGAGGTGTGTGCGCCCGTCACGACCCTGGCGACCTTCGAAGTTGCGGTTCGACGTCGAAGCGCACCGCTCGCCCGGGTTGAGGATGTCGGGGTTCATTCCGAGACACATCGAGCACCCGGCATCTCTCCACTCGAAGCCGGCGTCGAGGAAGATCTGATCAAGCCCCTCTTCTTCGGCCTGGAGCTTCACGAGGCCGGACCCCGGCACGACGAGCGCCCTGATGCCTTCGGCGACCGTTCGTCCCCGGGCGATCTCCGCTGCCGCCCTGAGATCCTCGATCCTCCCGTTCGTGCAGGAGCCGAGGAAGACGACGTCGATGTCGATGCCGGCCATCGGAGTTCCCGGTTCGAGATCCATGTAGTCGACCGCCCGCTCTGCTGCGTCACGATCGAGCGGGTCGGCGAAGGATGCAGGGTCGGGAACTCCACTCGTGATCGGCACCGTCTGCGACGGGTTGGTGCCCCACGACACATACGGCTCGAACTCGGCTGCGTCGAAGACGTGCTCCACGTCGAAAGCCGCACCGGAGTCGGTGTGCAGCGAGCGCCAGTACTCGATTGCCGTGTCCCACTCGGCCCCAGCGGGGGCATACGGCCTGCCCTCGAGGTAGGCGAAGGTCGTCTCGTCGGGTGCGATGAGCCCTGCCCGGGCACCGGCTTCGATCGACATGTTGCAGACCGTCATCCGGCCCTCCATCGACATGTCCTCGAACACAGACCCCCGGTACTCGATCACGTGGCCGGTACCACCGTGAAAGCCGATGCGAGCGATGATCCCGAGGATCACGTCCTTCGGCGTCACGCCCGAAGGCAGCGCTCCATCGACGGTGATCGCCATCGAAAGCGGCTTGCGCTGAGCCAGCGTCTGGGTAGCGAGGACGTGCTCGACCTCGGACGTGCCGATCCCGAAAGCGAGCGCTCCGAATGCACCGTGCGTCGCCGTGTGGGAGTCGCCGCACACGATCGTCGCTCCCGGCTGGGTGAGTCCCTGTTCCGGCCCGATGACGTGCACGATGCCCGAGCGGGGATCGTCGAGGCCGAAGAGCGCAACGCCCGTACGCTCGCAGTTGGCGATCAAGGTGTCGATCTGCTGTTTCGAGAGCGGATCGAGGATTCCGAGGTGTCGATCGGTGGTCGGAACGCCGTGGTCGATCGTTGCGAGCGTGAGGTCGGGGCGGTGCACGGCGCGCCCTGAGAGTGTGAGAGACTCGAAGGCCTGCGGCGAGGTCACTTCGTGGACGAGGTGGAGGTCGACGAAGAGCAGGGCGGTGCCGTCGTCCTCTGCTCGCACGACGTGGTCGTCCCAGACCTTGTCGAACAGCGTGCGGGGTTCTGCCATGGCGGAAGCATAGGTGGAGACATGTCCCTGAGCGCCCATGCGCGTTGGCGAGCGGGCTTCAAGCCGGGGCCGGTTGCGCCGAGAAAGGGGGTTGACGCGGTGTGTCCGAACGCATATCGTAAAAGCGGTTTCAGAAAGCGCTTACATTGACCGCTGCGAATGCACAGGAGCCGCAACGTCGGGCAACGATCGCCCACGTCGCGGAGGCAGCTGGTGTCTCGGCGCCCACCGTCTCTCGGGTCATCAACCATCCGGCAAGCGTCACGGCCGCAACGCGTTCGAGGGTCGAAGCAGCGATCCGTGAGCTGAACTACCGACCGAGCGCCATCGCCCGCGGCCTTGCCTATGGGCGGACGATGACCGTCGGCGCGGTGGTGCCATTCCTCACCCACCCTTCGGCAGTGCAGCGCGTTCGCGGTCTCATCGAGGGCCTCAGGACCTCGCCGCTTCCCCTGTCTCTCTACGACGTGGAGAGCCCCCAGCATCGTGTCGAGCACTTCGAACTGCTCACAAGCGGTCACCCGCCGATGGGGACGGTTGTCGTGGGCCTCGGACCGACGCCCGACGAACTCGGCGCCCTCCGCAGTGTTGGGACGCCCGTCGTGTTTGTCGATGTCGACATCCCCGGCTTCTCCCGCGTGATTGTTGACCATCGTGAAGGCGGCCGATTGGCAACACAGCACTTGATCGGCCTCGGACACGAGCGTATTGGATTCGTCGGGGATGCCGAAGGCAACGCGTTCGGCTTCACCTCGAGCGCTCGTCATCACCGCGGATATGTCGAAGTCCTCACTGCGGCGGGTCTCCCTGTTGAGGATGCGCTCTCTATGACCGGTCCTCACGGTCGAGCCGAGGCGCGTACGCTTGCGGAGAGGATGTTGACCAACAGCGAGCGTCCAACGGCCGTATTCGCAGCATCGGACACCCAGGCGATGGGCGTTATCGACGCGGCCGCCAGACTCGATCTGTCCATCCCCGCCGACCTCTCCGTCATTGGGTTCGACGACATCGAGATGAGCGAGTACGTCGGCCTCACCACCATCCGCCAGCCGCTCGAAGAATCGGGTCGGAGGGCGGCTGAGATTCTCCTCGAAGCAATCTCCGCGCCGGACAGTGGTGCGGTCTGCGAGCAATTGCCTCTTGAGCTCGTAGTTCGCGAGACGACAGGGGCGCGGTAGCAAGGAAGCGCTGGAGGAAAGGAAAGGGAAACTATGCGAAGAAGGATCAAGTGGTTGATCCCGGTCATTGGCCTGCTGATGGTGGCTGCGGCATGCAGCTCCGGCGGCGGAGGTGTGGGAGCCACATGCGACGGCACCATCGATGACGACACGCTCACCGTCTGGGTTCACGAGGGTTCGGAGGCTAATGCCTACGTTGAGCTGATCGAGGACTTCAACGCGGCCGGGCATGGCGTCACCATCGAGCTGACACAAGTCCCCGAGGCGGGCTACACCGACGCGGTGAACGCGGCTGCTGCAGCCGGGGACCTCCCGGACATCATCGATTTCGATGGCCCGACCCTGGCGAACTTCGCCTGGGGTGGGAGCATCGTCCACATCGATGACTGCATCACGGATGAGGTCAAGGACAACCTTCTCGGCTCGATTCTGGAAGCAGGCACCTACAACGACAGCCTGTACAGCATCGGCACATTCGACTCCGGTCTCGGCATGTGGGCATGGAAATCCGCTCTCGACGAGGTCGGGGCGCGCATTCCGGAGAACGCCGGAGATGCATGGTCCGCGGAGGAGTTCGAGACCATCTTGCGGGACCTGCAAGCGGCTGGCTATGAGCATCCGCTCGATATCAAGATCTTCTACGGAACGCAGGGCGAATGGATGACGTACGGGTTCAGCCCGATCGTCCAGTCGGCCGGTGCGGACCTGATCGATCGCGGCTCGCTCAAGGCCGAAGGCAAGCTCAACTCGAGCGAGGCCGCCGAGGCAATGACTCTCTTCCAGAAGTGGGCCAATGACGGCCTCATCGCCATGCAGGCAACGGACGACTCGGTGTTCCTCAACAAGGAGTCCCCGCTGTCGTGGGTCGGCCACTGGATGTTCAACACGTACAAGGACACGGTCGGCGACGACCTCATCCTCCTGCCGCTCCCCGACTTTGGGAAGGGGACCAGGACGGGCATGGGCTCGTGGGCCTGGGCGGTCACATCGGCGAGCACCGATGGTGACGCCGCATGGGCGTTCCTCGAGTTCGCGGTTTCGGACGACACCGTGTTGAAGATCACCGAAGCCAACGGCGCCGTTCCGGCGACCAAGTCGGCGCTCGCGAAGAACCCCAACTACGCCGAGGGTGGAGCGCTTGTGCTATTCAAGGAGCAACTCGAAGGCGCCCCCGACATCGCAGTGCCCCGGCCGGTCACCCCTGGGTATCCGACCGTCACAGCAGAGTTCTGGGGAGCGATGGACAAGATCCTCCTTGGTGCGAACGTCCAGGAGACGCTCGATGCCGCGGCCGCGGCAATCGACGCCGATGTCGATGACAACGAGGGCTACCCGGCTCCGTGACTCGGTAGCCAACGATCAGATGGGAGGGGGCTTTGGCCCCCTCCCATCCCCATCCGTGTAATCGACCACGCAGGGAGGCCATGTGACGGCCGTTGACTCAACTAGAACCACCGCGGGACCCGGGCCCCCGCAGCCCCAGAAGCGAGGTGAGGCAGATCGAGCGGAGAATCGTGTGGCTTGGCTGTTCCTCGCTCCGGCCGGGATCCTGCTCCTCGTGTTCATCGTCGTCCCGTTCGCGCTCGCGGTCGGGTTCTCGTTCACGAACCAGCGGCTCATCTCGCCGCTGCCGACCAAGTTCATAGGGCTCGACAACTACTTCGGCCAACTGACCGACGGCATGTTCTGGAAGTCGCTCTGGAACAACACCCGGTTCGCAGTCTTCGTCGTTCCATTCCAGACGGCATTCGCGTTGTTCCTCGCGGTTCTGGTCAACCAGAAGATCAAGGGGCGAGTCGTCTTCCGGACGATCTTCTTCACGCCGGTCACCGTCGTCATGGCGGCCGCCGCGACGATCTGGGTGTTGCTCTTCAACGCCGATGGGCTCGTCAATGCCGGTCTCGAATTGATCACTTTCGGGCACTTCAGCCCCGACTGGCTGAATTCGACGGTCTGGGCGATGCCGGCAGTCGTCATCGTATCGATCTGGCAGGGCGTTGGTTTCCAGATGATCATCCTGCTCGCCGCGCTCCAGGATGTTCCCGGCGAACTGTACGAGGCCGCCTCGATCGACGGGGCGAGCACCTGGGAGCAGTTCATGAATGTCACGCTCCCCGGGATTCGCAACCAGCTCATCTTCGTGCTGACCATCACAACAATCCTCGCGATGCGGCTCTTCGATCAGCCGATGTTGATGCCGACTTCGCCGGGCGGTCCACTCGACAGCACCCGAACGGCGATGGTGCACATGGTCGATATTGGCTACAGCAGGCAGAACATCGGGAGAGGCTCGGCGATCGCAGTGATCTTCTTCGTGATTGTGCTAGTTCTCACGCTGATCCAGCGGCGATTCCTCCGAGAGGAGGGTGAGGTATGACGACAACCAAGTCCAGCAGAAGCGACGTATCGAGTGGTGTGAGAGCCAACCCCGTATGGCGATGGGTGCTGTACGCCGTCATGGTTGTTCTCGCCGTCTTCTTCGTGTTCCCGCTCGTCTACATGCTCGTCTCGTCGTTCAAGGCCGACCAGCAAGTGCTCGCGAACAGCGACTCGCTCAAGGCGTTCCTACCGCAGCCCTTCGTCGGGTTCGAGAACTACACCGACGCGATCGATCGGGCGCACTTCCCGCGCGTCTTCATGAACTCGGTGATCATCTCGGGGTTCATTGTCGGTCTCGGTCTGGTTGTGAACAGCCTCTTCGGCTACGCGCTGGCCCGTCTCCGGTTCAGAGGGAAGAAGCTGATCCTTGCCATGGTCATTGCGCTCATCATCATCCCGTTCGAGGCGCTCGCCGTTCCGCTGTTGTACATGGGTGCCGAGGTCGGGTGGCTCGACACGTACCAGATCCAGATCCTTCCGTTCATCGCCAATCCTCTCTTCATCTTCCTCTTCTACACGTTCTTCCTCGGGATTCCGAAGTCGCTTGAGGAGGCAGCGAGGATCGACGGGGCGAGCCCGATGAAGGTCTTCTGGAAGGTGGTTGCACCGTTGGCCAAACCCGCGTACGCCACCGTGGCGATTCTGGGGTTCCTCTTCTCATGGGGGCAGTATCTCTGGCCGACCATGGTGACGCGAGGCATCGACGTTCGACCACTGCCGGTTGGGATCGGCGTCTTCAAGACGCAGCCGCCGGTAGCGAACGGAGACATCATGGCCTACACGGTGATGATGACGCTGCCGCTGCTGATCCTCTTCCTGATCTTCCAGCGCCAGTTCGTCCAGGGTGTCGCGTCGTCTGGTGTGAAGGGGTAGGACTGTGGCGCTCGAGATCCCGGACCGGTGGGTCTGGGACTTCTGGCTCGCGCGAGACTGCGACGAGTGGCACGCCTTCTTCCTCCACGCGCCGAAGTCGCCCGGTGACATGGAAGCGAGGAACCGCAACGCCCGCATTGGGCACGCGGTCTCGCGCGACCTACGGAGTTGGGACCGGGTCATCGATCCCTTCCCGGCCGGGCCCGCCGGGGAGTGGGACGACCTGGCGAACTGGACAGGAAGCATCGTGCGCGCCGGGAACGAGTGGTGGATGTTCTACACCGGCGTCTCTACGGTCGACGAGGGGAAGGTTCAACGCATCGGTGCCGCCGTCTCCAGCGACCTCCGTGCGTGGGAGAAGGTCTCTCAGAATCCGCTCAGCGAGGCCGGGTCATGTTGGTACGAGAAGCTCGACTCCGAGGCATGGTACGAAGAAGCGTGGCGAGATCCGTGGGTCTTCTCCGACCCGGATGGGGACGGCTTCCACATGTTCGTCACTGCCCGCGCCGCTTCCGGCCTTGCGGCAGCGCGGGGGGTCATCGGTCATGCGACATCCTCAGACCTCCTCAACTGGACGGCTCAACCACCGGTGACCAAGCCGAGCGCGTACGGGCACATGGAGGTCCCCCAGCAGGTCTCGATCGGCGATCGTCACTACCTGCTCTTCTGCGCGCCCGGCTGGGCGCAGCCGGGCGTGAGAGATGCCCTCACCGGAACCGGGTACCTGGTCGCGGACAATCCGCTGGGCCCATATCAGTCGGGCCCGACGCCATTTGTGTTCGCCGACCGTGTTGGATCGCTCTATGCGGGCAAGATCGTTGAGACCGAGGAGGGCCTGGTGTTTCTCGCGACGGAGAACAACACTTCGGATGGCACCTATGTCGGGAAGATCTCGGATCCGTTGCCGGTGATCATTGGCGATGACGGCGCGCTATCCGTCGGCGAGTAGGCGTTCGTCACCTGTCGCCGGCTGTTGGTTGTCGGTGACCCGTCGCCGGTACGCTGACGACGATGCAACTACTGGCCGTTCTCATGCTCTCCGTCACGCTTGCCGCTCCGTTCGGTGAGGCAGAAGCGCGGGCGCTCGAGGTCGACTCCGGGATGACCGTTGAAGTGGCGGTCGAGGTCGATGGCGGGCACACGGCGGTCCTCGCGAGAGTCGTAGCTTTCGCAGGTGAGCTTCCCCCGGTGGCGCTCATCGACCAGGGCGATGGGCAGTGGCTGGGCGTGATGCGCTTCACCGGGAGAGAGGACGTTCAAGTGGCGTTCGAGGCCATCGACGCTGCAGGCAAGAGTGACATATCCGCTCTGTCGACCTTGACCGAGATGGGGGTCGACCCGGCCGTGATCTCCGCCTCGCGGCCCACCCGTCCTCCCGACGAGGAGCCCGGCCCGAACTGGCTGCTGATCGTTGGCGTCGGTGCCGGTGTGGCTGCGCTTCTTCTCGTCTTTGTGTGGGCGCTGTCCGGCGGCCTTGACAAACGGTCGGAGAACTTCGACAATTCGGGAGATGTCGACCGAAGCATGGAAGAGCCCGAGCAGGGGGCCGACGACTGAGCCAGGGGCGCTCGACTACGAACTCGCCGACGAGGTGACGGCCGACAGCCCCGAGCAGTACAAAGCGCTCGCCGACGAGACCCGCCTCCTCCTTCTCGATCTCCTTCTCGAGCGTGCTGCGACGACGAGCCATCTCGCCGAGGCGCTCGACAAGCCGAAAGGCACCGTCGGGTACCACCTGAAGGTGCTCGAGAAGGCTGGGCTCATCCGCATCGTTCGCACCCGGCAGGTGCGTGCGATGACCGAGAAGTACTACGGCCGAACCGGTCGCACGATCATCATGTCCGGGCCGAGTGCCATGCCGGATCCGCTCTTCATGGTTCACGACGCGCTCCGGGACGTCGAAGTCGTCGAGGGCGACCCGCTCCCGATGTTCACGACCCGGCGGGCGAGGATCCCCGAGTCGAGGGCCGTCGAGTACGCGAAACTGCTCGCCGAACTTGCCGCCGAGTTCGCGACCGAGCCACGCGAGGGGGAGCGGGTCTACGGTTTCCTGGCCGGTGTCTACCCGACAGGGTCGCCGACACTTGGGCCCAAGGACGACGCGTGACCGACACGGACGCGAAATCCGAGAAGAAACCACGCGTTCGTCTCGGCTCCAACTACTGGAAGCTGTGGTCGTCGTCGGTGGTCTCGAACCTCGGCGACGGTGTCGCTCAGATCGCCTACCCGTGGCTTGCTTCCGCCGTCACGCGCAGTCCGATGCTGATCGCTCTCATCGCCGTCGTCCAGCGCCTTCCGTGGCTGCTGTTCACGCTCCCCGCCGGGGTCATCACCGACCGCGTCGACCGACGCCTCCTCATGCTCTCCATGCAGGCGTTCCGGATGGTCATCACGCTCATCGTGGCAGCCGTTGTGCTTGGACAGTCGTCGATGCTGCCCGCTCCGAGTGAGATCGCCGTCGGCATCGACGTGACGACGAACTGGGTCGTCTACACAACGCTGGCGATCGCTGCACTGCTGTTCGGGATGGCCGAGGTTCTCTACGACAACGCCGCGCAGACGATCCTGCCCGCCATCGTCGAGCCGGAAGGCCTCGAACGAGCGAACGGCAACCTCTGGGGTGCCGAGATGGTGATGAACAGCTTCGTCGGCCCGCCCGTCGGGAGCCTGCTCATCGGTCTCGCGTTTGCCCTGCCGTTCATCTTCGACGCCGGGACGTTCGCCGTCTCCGCGGCGCTGCTCTTCGTCGTTGCCGGGACCTTCCGTGTCGACCGGGAAGAGGCTGATCTCGACGCGAAGGTCGACTGGTGGGGTGAGATCAAAGAAGGCGTGAGGTGGCTCTGGCACCATCCGCTCCTTCGCCCGATGGCGATCATCCTCGGGTTCCTCAACGCGCTCTTCTCTGTGGTCTTCGCGACGTTCGTGCTGTTTGCCCAGGAGATCCTCGAAGTGAGTGCGTTCGTGTTCGCCATCCTCGGGGCAGCAGGAGCGATCGGTGGGGTGCTCGGCAGCGTTCTCGCTCCCCGCATCTCGAAGGCCATCGGGAGCGGTCCGTCGTTGTACGCGGTGTTCGTCGCGTCGACGGTCACCTCGGTGATCATCGGGGCCACGAGCAACTGGGTGGTCGCGTTCGCCAGCTTCGCCGTCTTCTCCTTCACCGGCGTTGTGTGGAACGTCATCACCGTGTCGCTGCGCCAGACGATCATCCCCGACAACCTCCTCGGGCGCGTCAATTCCGTCTATCGGTTCTTCGCATGGGGCATGATGCCGATCGGGCTCGCCATCGGTGGGCTCATCGTCTCTGGGGTCGAACTGGCCGGAGGCTCTCGGGATCTCGCGCTTCGCATGCCGTGGTTCGTGACCGCTGTGGCCTATGTGCTCCTGTTCATCTACGCAGCACCGAGGCTCACGACCGAGAAGATCGAGACGGCTCGTGCCGAGGGCGTCGCGGCGAAAGAGCAGGGGGCCGAAGAAGGGGGCGACGCGGCACTCGACGTTGAGCGCGAGGCGGTGGCAGAGGCAGGAATCCCCGGGGCCGTGCCGCCCGAGATCGACGACGAGACGTAGCGCCCATCACCGGCCATGTCCCCCCGCCCTTCGCCTCAATCCACGGTTTCTGGGACGAGAGCGCACGCCACCTCACAGCGCATGTCCCCCCGGACCGAAGGGACGGGGGGACGCGCATCGGCTCTGCCGATGCGCAGGGGGGACGGTTCCACCTGTGGGCGACGCGCATCACAACGGTTCCAGTCGACAGCACGCCCCCGAACCTGCACCGCCCCCCTCTGGCCTACCGGCCATCTCCCCCACATCGTGGGGGAGAGTGGTGGAGGAGGGACTCATCACCTGAACCGTGATCGGCAGACCTTCCGAGAATGCCGTTGTGCCACAGCAATCGGCTAGACACGAGAAACCGCGGATCGTGGCAGCGACCGGGGGGACATGGGTCGCGGGAGGCTTCTTCGCAGAGGAGGTGGCTATCCGCGGCTGCGGCGCTTCAACAGGGCGACGGCAGCGGCGAGTGCGGCTGCCGACAACGCAACCGCCGCACCGGTGAGCGGCGAGGGCCGGGGGATCGTCGGGCCGACGCTCACGGGGCGCTGGAACTCGAGGATCGGCCACTCGCGTTCCTCGGCGATCGTTCGCAGCTCCTTTTCCGGGTTCACGGCGACCGGGTTCCCAACCGCTTCGAGCATCGGGAGATCGGTGATCGAATCCGAGTAGGCGAACGACTCGGCGAGATCGATCCCATCCCGTTTGGAGAGGCTCTCCATGGCTGCGGCCTTGCCCGGTCCCATGGCATAGACGTCGACTTCGGGGATGTACCGCCCCTGTGAGTCGGTCTTGACCTTCGTGGCGATGACCTCGTGCACGCCGATGTGCTCGGCAATCGGGCGGACGATCTCCTCCGGGCTCGCCGAGATGATGATCACCCGCCGGCCGCTGCGGATGTGCTCGTCGATGAGGAAGAGCGCCTCTGCATAGACGAGTGGCTCTGCAACCTCCGCGAGGGTCTCCCGAACGAGTTGCTCGATCTCGTCCCGCTTCCATCCTGCGATGAGATGGAGGAGCTCGTCGCGGGCGCGTTCGAGCTGGTCCTCGTCTGCGCCGAAGAGGAGATACATCGTATGGGCAAGACCCATGCGGGCAAGCGCCCTACGACCGAGGAAGCCCGCCTGATAGAGGGGCTTGCCGAAGGCCAACGTCGACGATTTCGCGATGACGGTCTTGTCGAGATCGAAGAAGGCTGCCTGCTGCATCACAATCGAGTGTATCGGCACGTCCCGGACGAGACGTGACCGCTGATCGAAGGTCTTGATCCCGAACCAGCAATGACATACGTTGCTCGCACATCTTCACCGGAGCAGAGAATGCCGGCGCTCGCCGTTTGGTCGCCGGAGGACGCCGTACTCGGTGCCGTCGCGCCTCTTGCGCTCGGTGCCGCAGCCGGGACTGCGCTCGTCATCGATCTCGACCAGGACGGCCCCCGGTACCCAGGTGAGCTGACGCTCGCCGGGCTCGTCGCCGAAGGTCCGACGCGGAGCGACTTGACGCCCCAGCGGCGCGGCGTCGCCGTGGTGAGAAACGGGGGAATCGGCCCCGGAGACGCCGAGGAAGTGCTCCGGGCGCTCGTCGAAGGATGGCCCGCCGTTGTGCTGCGGCTCCCGCCTGATCACGCCGGAGGTGACGGGGCCATTCCGGTGCTTCCGCTCGTCCCAGGAGGACTGCTTCGGCGCTATCCCGGGCGAGCGGTCTACCAGCGGTCCGGCTGGCGAGTCAGGGTTCCGGAGCAGGGGATCGTTCTGCCGCGTCCCGGTGCGGGGACCATCAGCGCCCTCCTGCAGGGCCGGCTCCCACCTCCGAGCAATCGTTGGGTCCGGGCGTGGAAGGGCGTGTGGGAGTCGTCATGGGAATGACGGATCGGATCGTCCGACGCCTCCTCGAGTCCGATGTGCCGCTCGAGCGCAGTTCGCTCGCCGCGGCAGCAGCGGCGATCGCCCCTGAGGTTGCGCCGCTCGCGGGGCCCGAAGTCGTCGCCGACGCGGTCGACGCCCTCACCGGCCTCGGTCCCGTCGAGCGGCTCCTCCGTGACCCGGACGTGACCGATGTGCTCGTGAACGGGCCGAGCGACGTGTGGATCGAGCGAGGAGGAGTCCTCGAACGCGTGGACGTTCACTTCGCGGACGATGCTGCCGTTGTTGCAGCGGTCGAGCGTGCCATCGGTCCGCTCGGCCTCAGGATCGACCAGGCGAGCCCGGCGGTGGACGCCCGACTTCCCGACGGTTCGCGGCTCCACGCGGTGATCCCTCCGGCGTCGGTCGACGGCCCGATCGTTGCAGTTCGGCGGTTCTCGGAGGCGGTGCGGGACCTGGATGCCCTCACCGAATTGGGTGGCATCACTCAACCTGGAGCAGACCTGCTGCGATCTTCGGTCTCCTCCCGCAAGAACCTCCTCGTTGCGGGTGGCACCGGGGCGGGGAAGACGACGCTCCTCAACGTTCTGTCGAAGGAGATCGACAGCTCGGAGCGCATCGTGACCGTTGAAGACGCCGCCGAGCTCCGGCTAGATGGTCACGTGGTGCGGCTCGAGGCGCGGCCCCCGAATGCCGAGGGAGCGGGCGAGATCACGCTCAGGAGCCTCCTGCGTCACGCGTTGCGTTTGCGGCCGGACCGCATCGTCGTCGGCGAGGTCCGTGGGCCGGAAGCCCTCGACATGATCCAAGCGATGAGCACGGGTCACGACGGATCGATGTCGACGATCCACGCGAACGGACCGGAGGAAGCCCTGTGGCGGCTCGAGAGCCTGGCGGTCACCGCGGACGTCGGTATCTCGACCGCCACGCTGAGCCGTCAGATTCGCTCTGCGGTGGACCGCGTGATCTTCGTCGCACGACAACGCGGCACTCGGTCCGTTGTCTCGATCTCCGATGTGAACCCGGACGGGATCGAGGAGGTGTACCGATGTTGACCGCGGTCCTCCTCGCCGTCGGGCTCATTGTCGGCGTTCACCCCGTGATCGTCGCGACCGTCGCCGTCGCTGCGTTCGAGCCCCGCCTCGTCCTCGCAGGTGCCGCGGCATGGGGTGCTGTGGCGTTCGTTCGTCGGCGATCGACTCGGTCGACGGCCGACATCGAGGCGGCGTTCTTTCGCGCCCTGGCCGCCGAGCTCCGATCCGGGGCATCGCTGCGAACGGCTATCTCATCGGCGGCCGACCGAGTCCCCCACATCGATCTTCGTGGGCCGGTGCGCCTCGCCTCGGCTGGATTGCCGATGAGCGCCATTGCGACAGACATCGAAGAGCGGTTCCCGCGCAACGGACGCGTTGCCGGCGTCGCGTTCCGGCTCTCCGACTGGTCCGGAGCCCGGGTGGCCGACACGTTCGAGGAACTCGCCGGCAGAGCGAGCGACGCTGCCGACCTGGCGAGGGAGCAGCGAGCGTCGACTGCCCAGGCGAAGCTGTCGGCCCTCGTCGTCGGTGTCGCGCCTGTCGTTTTCACGTTGCTGCTTCTCGTGACCGGACGCGGTGCCGGACTCGTCGAGCGCGGCGCCGTCGGATGGATGGTTCTCGCCGCCGGTGTCGTATTCGAGATCGTCGGACTCATGCTCGTGGCCGTGATGGTCAGGAGGGCGGCGACGTGACGGCGGCGATCCTCTCCATCGCACTTGCGGTCGCGACGTCGGGAGACCGTCGGATCTGGGCAGTGGCGGCGGTGATCGGGGCGGCTCTGGTCGCTCCAATCCTCGGTGTGGTTGGGGGCGCTGCGTTCGCCGCTGTGTGGGCGATGCGTCGCATCCCCCGGCGTGAGCGAAGCGCGTCGGATGAGGCGCTCGTTGCCGAGGTTGTCGCTCTCGGGCTGAGTGCGGGTCTGAGCTTCCCGGCGGCGGCCGGAGCAGCGGCCGATGCGGTTCCCGGCGAGACGTCATCGGGTCTCATGCGCTCGATTCGGCAGCGCAACGATCCTTCACACGCCTCGTACGAAGAGACCGGTCTGTACGTCGTGGCGCGCAGGGCCCTCTCCACCGGTGCGCCGCTGCTCCCCGCCGTCTCCGGCTACGCGTCCGTGCTGCGGAGCGACGAACGCGCGCACCAACTCGCAGCCATTCGTCGGCTCCCCGTCAAGCTGCTCTTCCCTCTCGCTCTGCTCATCCTCCCGGGCTTCCTCATCCTCACGGTCGCGCCGGCGGTCCTCGGCAGCCTCGACAGGCTCGGACTCTGATCTTCCCACCGCACCGGCCGGCCGCCGGATCTGAGAAAGGGAACGCAATGCGAACGATCATCAACGAAGAGAGTGGTCAAGCGACCGCGGAGTACGCCCTCGTCATTGTGGCGGCTGCGGCCGTTGCTCTCGCCCTCATCATCTGGGCGACGTCAACCGACCTGCTGTCGTCGTTCTTCTCAACGGTGCTCGAGAAGGTCACGTCGGTCGCTTCTCGCGCTCCGCTCGGGTGAGCGATCGGGGAAGCGCCGTCGTGGAGTTCGCTCTCGTCCTCCCGCTCGTGCTTCTGCTCCTCGTGGGTCTCGTCGAGGTTGCCCTCGTCGCTCGAACCCAACTCGAGGTCGTCAACGCTGCCAGAGAAGGGGCACGAGAGGCCGCAGCGTCGCCCGATCCCGCGGACGCGGTGAGGGCGGCGCGAGCGGCCCTCGGAGATGCCGGGGCATCGGCGCTCGTCACCGTGCGCCGCCCGGATGCCGTGGGGCGCCTGGCCGAGGTGCGGGTGGCGCTGCCGTATCGGGTCGCTGCGCCGCTGTTCGGTGGCGTGCGCGTCGAGGTGAAGGCGAGAGCGGTCATGCGAGTGGAGCGGTGACCCGGGAATCGGGCTCGGCTGCTCTGCTCCTGCTGGCCGTCGGGGGAGTCGTGCTCGTGCTCGCGCTGGGTGTGGCGAACGCCGGGGTCGCGCTCACCGCCCGCCTTCAGGCGGCGGCCGCAGCCGACGCTGCGGCCCTGGCGGCCGCGCCGGTGACCTTCCTCCCGTTCGGGGCGAAGGGAGGTCCTGTCTCCGAGGCCCGCCGCCTTGCTGCGGCGAATGGTGCCGTCCTCGCCCGTTGCGACTGCCGAATCGACCGGAGTTGGCGGTCCCGCGTCGTCGAGGTACTCGTAGAGCGGAGGGTCGAGCTCCTGGGGCTGGGGGTCATCACCGTGCGTGCGTCGAGCAGGGCCGAGTTTGCGCCTGCGTTGCTGCTGGGCGAGCCGTAGCCGGTGCCTCGGCCAACAGCTCACAGCCCACAGCAAGAACCAGATGATGGATGCTGTCCGCTACTCGCTCAGCAACCCGTCATCCGCGAGATCGGCGAGCATGTCTGACGCTTCAGGGTCGAGGCGGACCACGGAGGCGGCACCGGCCCGTCCGAGCGATCCGGGAAGAACGACATTGTCGATGGCGCTCGGATCGAGCGTATGGATTGCAGCGCCGAGCTGGATGAGATCCGTCGGTGTGAGGTCCGTCCACGTGTGATCGAGCAGCGTCGCGACGACCTCAGGAGTGTCGACAATGTCGTTCATCTGAAGCAGCGTCAACACCGCGAGCATCACGCGTCCCTGGTTCTCTGAGCGGGTGAAATCTCCGCCGGGGACCCCCTTGCGAGTTCGGGAATACTCGAGGGTCCGCTGCGGGCTGAGCTTCTGCTCACCGGCGCGGAACCCGGGCCACCACGGCTGTGCGGGCAGGGCTCGAGGCAGATCGATGGGGAGCCTGCCGATCTCGCCCATGAGGTTCTCGAATCCCCTGAATCCGGTGACGACATATCCCTCGACCGGGAGATCCCAGGCACTGACGACTTGGTCGAGCATGACCTGCGGGCCGCGGCCGGCCATGAGGGACGTGAACTTCATTGAGCCGTAGGGCGTGGACACGTAGCTATCGCGCGGAAAGCCGAGGATCGTCGCGGTCCCAGTGGAGGGGTTCGCTGTGAGGATGTGGATGCTGTCGGCCCGGTGTGTCTGTTGCTTCTCGCCCGGTCGTGCGTCCGATCCGATGACGAGCACCATGCGCGGCTCCTCGCCGTACCAGGCCGGGTCGCCTTCTGGAGCGGCGCCCACGATTCGCCATCCGTCGCCCTCGTCTGCGCCGAGGAGCACGTCCCCACCCTGAGTGGCGACGACCGCGACCGCGCCGTTCTCGAGCTCTGCGAGCGTTCCCGTCACCTCGATCTCGTCTCCGACGACGATCGGGTACTCGCGTAGGTGGGCGAGCAGTGCCTCCGGCGCCGGAGGCTGATCGTTCCGGTCGTCACGTTGCCACGACATGAGTACGGAGACAGCGTCGAGCAGTTCCGCGGGCAGATCCCCGGTCGCGATCGTCTCGGCCAAGGGCTCCGTGGTGGTCGGGGTGGTCGTTGCAGTCGTCTCGGTCACTTCGGTCGTCGTGGTGGTGTGTGCCTGCACAGTTGTGGAGGTCGATGTCGGCGTCGTCGTGGCCGGAGCCGACGTACAAGCGGCAGCCAGGACAGAGATCGTGACGATTGCAGGGATGAAGCGTTTGGCCGAGTTCACGGGCGGCAGCGTACGGGGCTTCCCCCGAAATACGCGACATCTGGGCCCTCGGATTCTGAATCGTCGCGGATCTGGGCTTTCGGCCCGGGTCAGGCCGATCACCGCCATCGTATAATCCCGGCGATCGCGCTCTTCGACGAAACATGGAGGCATTCGTGAATCAGCCGGACCTGTGGCTCTACATCGCCGCCGCTATGGGCATCGCCGCCCTGGTGTTGGCATACGTGTACGCCCGTCAGGTGAATGCTGCCGATCCCGGCAGCGACCGAATGGTGGAGCTCATGGGAGCCATCCGCCAAGGCGCCATGGCGTTCCTGAAGCGCGAGTACCGAGCAATAGCGATCTTCGTCGCCATTCTCGCTGTGCTCATCCTCTTCCTCCCGTGGGGGAGGCCGTGGGGAGCGATCGCCTATGTCTTTGGGGCGGTGCTTTCGGCCACGGCAGGCTTCATCGGGATGCGCATCGCCACGGCTGCAAACGCACGTACCGCTGAGGCCGCTCGTCGCGGTGGCACTGCAGAAGCCCTTCCGATCGCGTTCCGCGGCGGCGCCGTCATGGGCTTCACCGTTGCGGGACTCGGGTTGCTCGGCTTCTCCATCGGCCTCTGGTTCTTCGAGTCCTTCCTCGGACTCGAAGATTGGGTCTCTGTCATCACGGCGATCGGTCTTGGTGCGTCTTCGATTGCGCTGTTCGCCCGCGTCGGCGGCGGCATCTACACGAAAGCGGCCGACATCGGCGCCGACCTCGTCGGGAAGGTCGAGGCCGGGATTCCGGAGGACGATCCGAGGAACCCCGCGACGATCGCCGACAACGTGGGCGACAACGTCGGGGACGTTGCCGGCATGGGTGCCGACCTCTTCGAGTCGTATGTCGGGTCGCTCGTTGCCCCGATCGTGTTCGCAGTGCTCGTCTTCGGCGCCGCCGGCCAGCCATACACGAAGCACTTGATCTTCTACCCGCTGATGATTGCGTCGATCGGCATGCTCGCGTCCATCATCGGATCGTTCCTTGTCAAGCCAGGCAAGGCGAGCCTCGCAGCGACGCTCGAACGCGGCACGTGGGCGGCTGCGGGCCTCACCATCGTCGGCGTCGCGGTGTTGACCCCTCTGATGTTCAACGGCGTCGAAGGCATTGACAACGCATGGGGCTTCTTCCTGGCGGTCCTTGTCGGTCTCGGCGTCGGCGTCATCATCGGGCGGATCTCGATGTGGTTCACGTCTGACGAGTACAAAGTCGTCAAGGAGATCGCGCGCCATACGGAGACAGGACCAGCGACGGTTGTGCTCTCCGGGATCGCCGAAGGCATGAAGTCGGCGGCCTACTCAGTCATCGTCGTTGCGTTCGGCATGGGCGCCGCCTACTGGGCCGGCGATCTCGCGGTCGAGGGAGCCGGCATCTACGGCGTTGCGATCGCAGCGATCGGCGTGCTCGCCACGCTCGGGATCACGGTGTCGGTGGACGCGTACGGTCCCATTGCCGACAACGCAGGCGGGATCGCCGAGATGGCTCAACTTCCGCCGGAGGTTCGCGAGGCCACCGACGCACTCGACGCGCTCGGCAACACCACGGCTGCGGTCGCGAAGGGATTCGCCATCGCATCGGCTGCTGTGACCGCCCTCGCCCTGTTCTTCACCTTCACCCGGGCCGTCGGCCTCGAGAGTCTCGACATTCTCAACATCTGGGTCGTCGTCGGCCTCTTCATCGGCGGGATGTTCCCGTATCTGTTCGCGGCGCAGACGATCCAAGCGGTCGGTCGCGCTGCGAAGCAGATGATCGAAGAGGTGCGGCGCCAGTTCCGCGAGATCCCGGGACTGCGCGAAGGCAAGCCCGAGGCGGTACCGGAGTACGCCAAGTGCGTCGACATCTCGACCCGTGCCTCGCTGCGTGAGATGGTCCTCCCCGGCTCTCTCGCCGTCGCGCTGCCGCTCATCGTCGGGTTCATCAGCGTCGAGATGCTCGGCGGCCTGCTCGCCGGAGCGCTGATCTCCGGCTTCCTCCTCGCCATCTACATGGCGAACGCCGGCGGCGCATGGGACAACGCGAAGAAGTTCATCGAGGCGGGCGCGTTCGGCGGGAAGGGCTCAGAAGCCCACAAGGCCAGCGTGGTCGGCGACACGATCGGTGACCCGTTCAAGGACACGTCCGGCCCGTCGATGAACATCGTCATCAAGGTGATGACGATCGTCTCGCTCGTGTTCGCCTCGGCGTTCGTCTCGAACGGCCTGTTCTAGGCCTTCGGCCAGTATCAAGTAGAGAGACACAAGTAGAGAGAACCCGGGCCTCGCGCCCGGGTTCTCTCTCTACTTGCTACTTGTGTCTACTTCATATCCGGGTCGTTGCGGCGTTGCTCTTCTTCGCGCCGTGCGCGGTCGAGGTAGTGGTCCCGTGATCTGGTCCGCGTCCGGCGAATCACGAGGTAGAGGCCGGTGATCACCGCTGCGACGAAGAGCCACGCGGCCGCCTCGCCGCCGCCATCTGGCAACGCCAGGGCGATCAGGATGGACGAATGAGACATGCGGGGACCCTACCCTACGAAGCGATTCACGTAGGGGGCAGCCTGGCTCGCACCATCACGCTCATTCGGCACGCCGAGACGACCAGCAACATCGGCGGCACGTGGCAGGGCCAGTCGGACTCGCCGCTCAGCGACCGCGGTCGCATGCAGGTCGAGCATCTCGCGCAGCGAGTCAACGGGCACGGCGCAGCTCTCCTTGTGGCTTCCGATCTCGGCCGCACGCAGACGACCGCCGAAGTGGTCGGTCCGAATGAACGGGATGCAGCGTGGAGGGAGTTCGATCTCGGGGAGTGGGACAACCTTCGACCGGCGGAGATCAAGGAGCGGTACCCGGAGATCGAGCGCAGCAGGTTCGGAGCCGGAGACTTCCAGCCACCAGGAGGTGAGCGATTCTCCGGCTTCATCGAGCGAACCCGTGGGGCCTTCGACGCCCTCGCGGATCGTCTCGACGACGGCGACGAAGCGATGGTTGTGACTCACGGGGGAGTGGTCCAGACGGTTGTCGGATCGCTCTTGGGGGTACCCGACCAGTCGGCGATGCTCGTTCCTTCGAACACGTCCCTGACGACGATCCGGATCCTCGAGGATGGGGCCCAGGTCTACTCGTACAACGACGATCTTCACCTCGACGGGGAGGTCGCGAGGCCGGGCGGTACACGTCTCCGGCTCTTCCGGCACGGGAAGACAGTCGCGAACAGCGAGGGACGCTGGGTCGGACAGAGCGAGACACCATTGACCGAAGAAGGCCGACGGCAGGCGGAGGCGCTCGCCGAAGCCGCCCATCCCCTTGATGTGGTCGTGTCGTCGCCGCTCAGCCGGGCTCGGGACACGGCTGCCCCGGTCGCAGCAAGACAGGGGCGGGAAGTCACGATCAATGAGGGCTTCGCCGAGTTCTTCTTCGGCGAGTGGGAAGGCCTCAATGTCGCCGAGATCCGGGAACGCGACGCCGACACGTTCCACCACATCCATGTCGAGGGGAACGACGAGCCGAGGGGACGAATCGGCGAGACGTTCCGTGGCGTCGGCGAGCGCATGGCCGGCGCGGCCGAGTCTGTCGCCTCGAACGGTGCCGGAGCTGTCGGCGTGTTCACCCACGGCGGTGCAACCCGCGCCTATGCCGCGCACCTGCTGGGCATCCCATTTGCCGACCGCGAGCAGCTCCCCGTCCCACGCAACACGGCTCACATGGAACTCATCTGGACGGGGGGCGAAGCACGCCTCTCCTCGTACAACATCGCCTCGCACCTCGACCACTGACCGTGCGCCTTCTCCTCATCACGAACGACTACCCGCCGAAGCCGGGCGGCATCCAGCAGTACCTCGGCAACATCATCGACGCCTATCCCGACGAGTACCACGTGATCGCACCGGCCGACCCGGGAGCGGAGCCGGACGCGAGTGTCAGCCGGCATCATTCGTCGTTCATGTGGCCGACCCGGTCGGTCGCCGAGTGGGTCATCGAGCGTGCAGCGGCCTTCGGACCCGACGCCATCCTCTTCGGTGCTCCCCACCCGTTGCCGTTCCTCGGGCCCCGTCTTCGTGAACGTCTCGGGGTGCCGTACGGCATCCTCAGCCACGGAGCGGAGGTGACCCTCCCAGCTGCGGCGCCGGGCACTCGCCAGGCCGTGGCGAAGGCTCTCCGCGATGCGGACGTGCGATTCGCTGTGAGCCGCTTCACGGCCGATCGCGTGAGCCGCCTCACCGGCCGCGACGTCGTCTTCGTTGGGGCCGGCGTCGACATCGACACGTTCGTTCCGCCGCCCAACGGCGCCAACGAGATTCCGATCGTGGGGTGTGTCTCGCGGTTCGTGCCCCGCAAGGGTCAGCACCGGCTCATCGAAGCCGCTGGGAGGCTCGACCGTCCGGTCGAACTGCTCTTCGTCGGCAAGGGCCGGAAGGAAGTCGGCCTCAGGAAGCTGGCGGACCGTCTCGGCGTTCGTGCGCGATTCGCCGTCGATGTTCCGTGGTCCGATCTCCCCGGCCTCTACCGCCAGATGGACGCCTTCTGCATGCCGTGCAAGTCGCGTTGGGGCGGCCTTGAAGTCGAGGGACTCGGACTCGTCTTCCTCGAGGCCGCAGCAACCGGGCTTCCGGTCCTCGCAGGGGACTCGGGCGGCTCGCCCGAGACGGTCGTCCCCGGCGAGACGGGGTTCGTCGTCCACTCCGTCGACGACATCGTGGAAGGCCTCGAGATCCTCCTCGACGACCCGGCCGGAGCGGCGCAGATGGGTGTCGCCGGACGCTGCTACGTCGAAGACGTGTTCACGTGGCCGAAGGTCGTTGAGCGGTTCCGTGACGGCTTCAACTCGTAGCGCCCTCCCCGTTCTTGCGTAGCTATCGGCGGCCCGCCTCCACTATCTACCCAAGAAGGGAAGAGAGGGGTGAGTGCCCATTGCCTTGACAAAGGGGCCATACTCTCGCATCGTTGACGCCATCCCCGAGCCCTGAAGTGCAGTTCACGCATGCCCAAGCATCTCGTCATTGTTGAATCTCCGGCGAAAGCCAGGACGATCAGTCGCTACCTCGGCGGCGACTTCATCGTTGAATCGTCGGTTGGGCACATCCGCGACATCCCGACGAAGGTCGGCGAAGTGTCGGACGCGAAGAAGGACGCATGGAAGGCGACGAGGTTCGGTGTCGACATCGACAACGGCTTCGCTCCGATGTACGTCGTCACCCCCGGCTCGAAGAAACAGGTGGCTGCACTTCGCAAGGCGCTGAAGTCGGCCGACTCGCTCTATCTCGCGACAGATGAGGACCGCGAGGGCGAAGCGATCGCCTGGCACCTCCTCGAGGTCTTGAAGCCGAAGGTGCCGGTTCACCGCATGGTCTTCCACGAGATCACTGCGGGGGCGATTCGCGAAGCCGTCGATCAACCACGAGAGCTCGACCGGCGCGTCGTTGCTGCGCAGGAGGCGCGTAGGGTCCTCGATCGCCTCTTCGGCTACGAGGTGTCGCCGGTGCTGTGGCGCAAGGTCCAGCGTGGTCTCTCCGCCGGCCGTGTCCAATCTCCGACGACGCGCATCATCGTCGACCGCGAACGCGAACGCCTCGCATTCGTCGCGGCTGCATATGCCGGTGTGGCCGGCACGTTCACCCCAGATGACGAAGACGTCCCGTTCGATGCGAAGCTCCAAACCGTCGATGGGGACCGGATCGCGATCGGAGGCGACTTCGACCTCACCGGCACACCACGGGCCGGCCGTCTCGTCCTCGACGCCGATGCCGCCGCAGGCCTGGCCGATGAGCTGAGGGAGTCGCCGTTCGTCGTCTCCTCCGTCGAACGCAAGCCCTACACGCGCCGCCCCTACCCGCCGTTCCGGACCGCCACGCTCCAGCAGGAGGCCGGGCGCAAACTCCGCTTCGGTGCGCGGCGAACGATGTCTGCAGCCCAGCGTCTCTACGAAGGCGGCTTCATCACCTACATGCGGACCGATTCCACGAACCTCTCGGGGACGGCCCTCTCGGCAGCCCGGTCGCTCGTCGCCGGCCGCTTCGGTGAGCAGTACCTGCCGGACAAGCCCCGCTTCTACGGCAAGCAGGCGAAGGGCGCCCAGGAGGCCCACGAGGCGATCCGTCCCGCCGGAGAGAAGTTCCAGGACCCGAAGACTGTGGCGAACCAGTTCGGGCCGACCTCGGACGAGGCCCGGCTCTACGACCTCGTTTGGAAACGCACCGTCGCGAGCCAGATGAAGGACGCCCGGGGGGAGAGTCTTCAGCTCCGGCTCACCGGCACCGGTGCCACGAGCGGACGAGTCTGTGAGTTCGCCGCAAGCGGCCGAACCATCCTCTTTGCCGGATTCCTCAAGGCCTACGTCGAAGACATCGATGACCAGGACGCTGCCCGCGATGACCAGGAGCGGCACCTGCCGGAGCTCGAAGAGGGTCGGAGCCTGGTGGCGGCTTCCATGGACGCCACGGTGCACGAGACGAAGCCGCCGGCGCGTTACACGGAGGCGAGCCTCGTCAAGCGGCTCGAAGAGCTCGGGATCGGCCGACCGTCGACGTACGCCTCGATCATCTCGACGATCCAGGACCGTGGCTACGTCCGGAAGCAGGGCGCCGCCCTCGTCCCGACCCTGCGAGCCTTCGCCGTCGTAGGCCTCCTCGAACAGCACTTCGGTAACTACGTCGACTACGACTTCACCGCCCTCATGGAGAACGACCTCGACAAGATCGCCGGGGGAGAGGCCGAGATGGTTCCCTACCTCGAACGCTTCTATTTCGGCGATACGAGCCATGAGGGCCTCCGAGACCTCGTGTCGGATGAGGCGCTCGAGGCGATCGACCCGAGGACCGTCAATGCCTTCACCATCGGCGTGACGGAGGATGGGGAGCCGATCGTGGCTCGCTGCGGGCAGTTCGGTCCCTACCTCGTTCGCGGCGACGTACGGGCCTCGATCCCGGAAGACCTGCCGCTCGATGAGCTCACCGTCGAGCTCGCGACCGAGCTTCTCGAAGCGCCGTCAGGGGATCGGACCCTCGGCACGGACCCCGAGACCGGCCTCACCATCTTCGCCAAGGATGGCCGCTACGGCCCGTACGTCCAGATGGGCGAGCGCGACGCGGAATCGAAGGCCAAGCCGAAGACGGCGTCGCTCTTCAAGTCGATGGCTCTCGACACCGTCACCCTCGACGACGCACTCCGGCTCCTCACCCAGCCGCGGACGGTGGGTCAGCACCCTGAGGACGACAAGCCGATCACGGCGCAGAACGGCCGATACGGCCCATACATCAAGTGGGGGAAGGAGAGCCGCAGCCTCGCAACGGAGGATGAGATCTTCACGGTCGACCTCGAGGCGGCGGTCGCCCTCCTCGCCCAGCCGAAGAAGAGCCGCGGGCGCACCGCTGCGGCGCCTCTGAAGGAGCTCGGCGACGATCCCAACTCGGGGAAGCCCGTGGTGGTGAAGAAGGGCCGGTTCGGGCCGTATGTGACCGACGGCGAGACCAACGCATCGCTGAGAGTGGCCGACTCGATCGAGGCCATGACGATCGACCGGGCGGCAGAGCTGCTCGCCGAGCGTCGTGCGAAAGGGCCGGCGCCCAAGCGGAAGCGGAAGAAGACCTGATCTCTGCGAGACTGTTCGGGTGAACCGACCGTACGTAGCATTCGAGGGAATCGAAGGGGCAGGCAAGTCGACCGTTGCAGAACGTGTCGGTGCCCTGCTCGAAGCTGATGGGCGCCGCGTCGTGCGGGTGCGCGAACCGGGTGGCACACCCGTCGGCGAGGCGATCCGGGCGATCTTGCTCAGCCGGGACCTGTCGCCGGATCCGTGGACGGAAGCGCTCCTCTTCGCTGCAGCACGGGCGCAGCTCGCCGCCGAGGTCGTCGGCCCGGCACTCGACGACGGTGCGTGGGTTCTATCGGACCGCACCGTCTACTCGTCGCTCGCTTACCAGGGAGCGGGCCGGGGCCTCGGCATCGATGAGGTGCGGCGTGTCAACGAACCGGGCCTGCGCGGCGTGTGGCCGAGCCTCGTGGTGCTGCTCAGCGTCGATCCCAGGGAAGGGCTCTCACGGCAGGAGGGCGGCGACCGTATCGGTGATGAGGGAGTGGCCTTCCAGAGGCGTGTGGCCGAAGGGTTCCGGACGGTCGCAGACTCGGAGCCGGAGCGGTTCGTTCACATCGACGCTGCGGCACCGCTCGCGGACGTCGTTGACACCGCCTACCGGGAGATCCGCGACCGATGGTGACACCGTTCGAAGGCATCGTTGGCCATGCGGGCGTCATCGAGCTCCTCGAGCGGGAACTCGAGGGTCCGGCCCAGTCTTACTTGTTCGTCGGCCCGACGAACGTTGGCAAGGCAACGATCGCGCGCCGGTTCGCCGCCGCCGTCTTGTGCGGGGACGATGGCGCGTGCTTCGACCGGGTGCTGTCGGGCAAGCACCCCGACCTGGTGCTCGTCGAGCCCGAAGGCCGTGCCTCGATCACCGTTGATCAGGCGAGGCACGTCGTGTCACAGGCAACCCGAACGCCCCTCGAATCGAACCGCAAGGTCTTCCTCTTCGAGGAGGGCGGCACGATGAACGACGAAGCCGCGAATGCGCTCCTCAAGACGCTCGAGGAGCCGACGCCGGCCACCGTCTTCGTCATCGTCGCCGAGACGGAAGACGACCTGCCGGATACCGTCGCGAGCCGCTGTCGGACGGTCGTGCTCGGGCGTGTGTCGGACGGTGACGTCGCCGACGGGCTCATCGCTCTCGGCATCGCAGAGGAACAGGCGCACGAGGCTGCTCGGATCTCGGGCGGCAGGCCGGGGCTCGCCCTCGCGCTCGCGACCGAGCCGCAGGTCGCGGACTACCGCCGGTTCTGGCTGAGCCTTCCGATGCAACTCGGCGATCAGCCCGGAGACGCGTTCCGCTTGGCAGACGAGGCGATCGTCTCGACCGAGCCACTGCTCGCAGCCCTGAAGGAGCGGCAGCAGGAAGAGCGTGAAGCCCTCGGCGATGACGTGACCAGGGCCTTCCAGGATCGCCAGGCACGCGAGCTCAAGCGTGCGACGAGCGCCCTCCACTACACCGGTCTCGAGATCCTCGCCTCCTTCTACCGGGACGTTGCCGCCGCGCAACTCGGCGTCCCGGTGCGGAACACCGACGTCTCCGTGGCCTCGCTGTCTTCGATTACTCCGCGGCGTGCAGTGTCGGGAGCCGATCGTGTACTGGCTGCGATTGATGCCCTGGCTACGAACCAGCGACCACAACTCGCATTCGCCAACCTCTTCGCCGATCTGGCGACCGATGCGTAGGCTCCGACACGTACCGTCGTCCCTGACCGTGCGGGCGCTCAACGTCCCGGTTCGCTGGCTCGGCAAGGCCCTTCTCGACCTCGAGGTGAGCGGGGCAGAAAACGTGCCGGCGAAGGGACCGATCGTCGTGGCGCCGAATCATCTCTCGCACATCGACCCGCCGGTCGTGGTCAACGCGGTCGGCCGACTCGTTCGGTTCATCGCCGTCGACAAGCTGTTCGGGATCCATCTCGCCTTCGACGTTGCAACGGGCTTCTTTGGTGCGATCCCGACCGATCGCGACGGGGCTCCGATCCAGGCACTCGAGGAGGCGGCCGATCACCTGCGGACCGGTGGCGCCGTCGGGGTGTTCCCGGAAGGCCGCCGCGTCTCGTACTGGGGGGAGACCGAGCCCAAGCGAGGCGCTGCATGGCTGGCGTGGATGGGTGGAGCGCCGCTCATTCCGGTCGCCGTCCACGGAACCGAACGCACCCTCGGCCCGGTGGACAGAGGCATCCACCGCACGGCGATCCGGGTCTGGATCGGCGAGCCGATCCATTGGCACGACTACGCCGACCATGTCGATCCGCTTGGAGCCATGACCGATGCCTGGCACGAGTTCGTCGACGGTCATCTCGGCCCCTGGTGGCCTCCGGTACGATCGAGCCGATGAGCACCATGACCACCGAAGAGATCGGTGCCGCTCTGACGGCAGCCGAAGAACAGATCGCCGCCTCGGGCGTAGCGAACCTTCGCGGAGTCGGGTTCTGGAGAGCCGTCGCCGCGGTCAAGAGGGACCCGGAGCTCGTCGACCGGTTCGCCGATCGCATAGGAGCGATTGATCAGACGTCGTTCAGGATGTGGGCGCCGATCAAGATCCCGATGTGGATTGGAACGACGCTTGCCGTTCTCTTCACCGTGTTCGGGCTCGTCCTCATCGGGACGGCGTACTACCAGGGGGCGTTCGTCGGTGCGCTGCTGTTCCTCGTCGGCACCGGGATCATCCTCACTACGACGCACGGCCTCGGTCACCTCTTCGTGGGATGGTCCTTTGGGATGCGGTTCACCGTGTGGTTCGCCGGGTATGGGCGCCCACAGCCCGGGGTGAAGACCGACTACGCGTCCTATCTGCGGACCCCGGCCCGTTCGAGGGCGTGGATGCACGCATCGGGGGCGATCGTGACGAAAGCGGTTCCGTTCCTCCTTCTCCCGTCGGCGTTCATGGCCGGAATCGCCGACTGGGCGATCGTCGTCCTCTTCGTCGTCGCCTTCGGGCAGATCATCACCGACCTCGTCTGGTCGACGAAGTCGTCGGACTGGGCGAAGTTCAAACGCGAGATGAAGTACG
>JBDLHX010000017.1:0-30372 GCA_039715165.1 Actinomycetota bacterium | reverse complement strand
CACACGAAACCCATTGGGCCCATCCGCCACGTGTCAACGAGCGTCAACGGCGAAGAACCGAGCAGCTCGTCCGGCGGCGGGTGCTTGTCCAGCGTGTGATGCAGATACACGTACTCCTCGCGTGCCCCGATCGTCATCCCGGCGAGAGGAAGCACGACGGACGTCCCCGCACGGTGGAGTGATCGTTTCCATCCCGCCTCGGGACGGCCGAGGTCGACGATCCCGGCGCGGCCGCCCGGGCGAAGCACCCGATGAACCTCGGACAAGGTCTCATCGACCGAATCGAGGTTCCGGAAGACGTAGGCGGAGAACACTGCGTCGAACGACTCGGCTGCGAACGGCAGGGACTCGCCGACGGAGACGATCCTTCCACCAGCGTCGTTGAGGGCCAGCATCTCGGGAGAAGGATCGAGAGCGACAACATCCCGCTCGCCAAACACCTCGTTCGCTGCGCCGGTGCCGGCCCCGAGATCGAGGATGCGCCCCTCGGGGAGACGGTCGATTGCGGTCAGCCGCCATGCCTGGTCGCGACCGAGGGACAGGATCGAGTTGAGCCGGTCATAACGCCCGGCGATGTCGGTGAAGACCTTGCCGTTGCTCATGAGCGCTCCGCGCTCAGTACCAAGTTGCAAGTAGCAAGTAGCAAGTACCCGCTGCCGCCCTTTGGCAGGCCCTGTCGCTCAGTCGAGGACATCGAAGCCGGTGTATGGGCGCAGCGCCTCGGGGATGATGACCGTTCCGTCGCCCTGCTGGTGATTCTCGAGAAGTGCGATGAGATGTCGGGCGGTGACCGCCGTCCCATTGAGGGTGTGGACGAGACGGTTCGCCCCGCCCTCGTCCTTGAACCGGATCTTCAGTCGCCGAGATTGGTAGTCGGTCGTGTTCGACGTGGAGGTGACTTCGCGGAACCGCTCCTGGCCGGGGAACCACGCCTCGATGTCGTACTTCTTCGCCGCGGACGCGCCGAGGTCGCCCGCGGCAACGTTCACAACCCGGTACGGAATCTCGAGCGCCCGCACGAGCTCCTCCTCGCGTTCGAGCAGGAAGTCGTGCTCGTCGCGGGAACGGTCCGGATGCACGAACGAGAACATCTCCGTCTTGTCGAACTGGTGCACACGGAAGATCCCTCGCGTGTCCTTGCCGTACGTGCCGGCCTCGACGCGGAAGCAGGTCGAGAACGCCGCGTACCGGATCGGCAGGTCCTCTTCGCTGAGGATCTCGTCCCCGTGCATCGCAGCGAGCGGCACCTCCGACGTCCCTACGAGGTAAAGGTCATCTTCTTGAACCGAGTACACCTGCTCACGGTCGGCTGGAAAGATACCGGTCCCGAACAGGGCGTTCTCCCGTACCAACACAGGGGGAAGCACGGGCGTGAACCCGTGTGGGGCAACCATGTCCATCGCCCACCGCATGAGCGCCATCTCGAGCAGCGCGAGCTTCCCCTTCTTCAGCCCGAAACGGCTGCCGGAGATCTTCGTCGCTCGCTCAATGTCGATAACGCCGAGCGCCGCGCCGAGATCGACGTGATCCTTCACCTCGAATTCGAAGTTGGGGAGGTCGCCCCAGCGGGAGATCTCGACGCTGTCTTCCTCGTCGAAGCCGTCCGCAGCGGTCTCGTCGGCGAGATTCGGGACCGTCACCCACTGCTCCATGAAGCCCTCATCGAGCCGGTCGGCCTCGGCGAGCCGGTCCTTGTATCTAACGGAGAGTTCGCCCGCCTCGGCGATTGCGGCCGTCTTGTCGTCACCCGAGAGCTTCGCTATCGACTTGCCGATGTGCTTCTGCAGGGACCGCATCTCCTCGGCCTCCACCCGGGCGGAACGCCGCTCAGCATCGAGAGCGACGAGCGCGTCAACGTCCAGGTCAACGCCACGGCGCTTCAGCGCGGCATCGATGGCTTCCGGGTGGTCACGAAGGATTCCAACGTCGATCATGGGCGGGAATGCTACCGGCCCATCGCGTGTGCGACGGCCCGCTCCTCCTCGGGAGACAGCATCTCGCTCCCCACTCCGCCTTTGATCTCCTTCGTGAAGAACAGCGTCTCCTCGCGAGAAATGAGGACTGACAGAACAACGCCGTCCCCGGTGTCGCTCAGAAGGGCCATCGATCGTGAGAGCTGACCCGCAATGTTCCCGAAGGCGTCATACGCAACAACCGCCGTCCGGGTGATGGCATATGGGAGGGTCGCCTCGACATCATTCAATCGCTGGTCGAGAACCGCTACGCCTGCCTCAACCCGGCTGAGGCGGCCCGTCGTCGAGTCGATGAGGGCGAAAACGTTCCCATCTTTTGGAACGGCGTCCACCTGCCTGCGGATGATCGTCAGCTGATACGTCTGCCAGATGGCGAGCATCACGACGAGGCCGACGATGACGACGAACAGCCAATCGCTCACGCGTTCTCGTTCCGGTAGAAGACCATGCGCCACTCATCGTTCTCGGGGTCTTGATCCTTGTCAACCTGGGCAGTGATCTTGAGTTCGTAGAGACTCCCGGGTCTCAGGTCGAGAGTGTCGAAGATGAGCGTCCTGGCCTGGCCCGGTTCGATGGCATCGACGGTTTGGCGGATCGTCACCGTCTCCTCATCCTGGTTCGTGGGGATGAGTTCGAGGTCAACGCTCACCTGGCGCTCAGGCTCGTTGCCCTGGTTCGTCACCACGGCCTGAACGATGAATACCTCGCTGTAGGGCACCACGGGAACGTTGTTCCTCTCACCGAACACCCCCGGTTCGGTGAGTGCGTTCACCGACACGTCGTGATTCTCTCCGAGCTTGTACACGGCAGAGAGTTTGAGGGTGACGAGCTGCCCGTCGTACTCCACGCTGCGTTCCTCCGCAGCGAACGCGACGTTGTCGAGATCGCCGACGAGGATCGAGTCGTCGAGATCTTCGACTTGGGAGAGGAACTCCCGGTAGGCGAGGTCGCCGAGACGGAGGTGAGCGAATGACTCATCGAGACGCTCTGCGCCTCCGGCCTCTCCTGGTTCGTCGAGCACGAGAACGATCGCGTCGTCGAGCGTGTCGAGCGCCGTCTCCCACGAACCAATCGCAACAGCGAGGTAGCCGTGCGCTTCGGCGGCGGAGGGCGGGACGTCGGTGCCGGAGAGCATCTCCGACGATCCTTCCAGCGAGAGCCGGAGATTCTCGAGACGCCTCATGACTTCAGGCCGGTCGACGTCGTCGATCGTGGCGAAGAGCGTCTCGAGATCGTTGGCCGTTTCGGCCTGCTCTGCCGTCACCTGCTGCGCGACGAAGAGGTAGTCCGCAACGCTGCGCGCGTCGCTTCGGCGACGGACGGCGAGGACCACGACCGAGATGATGATCAAAGCGACGAGAAGCACGAGCAGCCAGCGTCGACGCCGCTGCCGGTGAACCGGCGCGTAGGGGGAATACGCCATGGTTGTGGGCGAGGGGGGACTTGAACCCCCACGAGTGTTACCTCACAGATACCTGAAACCTGCGCGTCTGCCATTTCCGCCACTCGCCCGCGGGCCGCGAAGGCTACCACGGGCTGTGGATAGCTCTTGGGCCTGCTTCGCAGGCGTATCAAGTAGCAAGAAGCAAGTCCGGACCGCTTCCCTCTCTTGTGTATTGCTCCTTGTGTCTTGTGTCACATCGCTGTCAGACCACCGATCCAGCGCACAGAACTGGGTTCGACCCATACAATCCGCTCATGCGACTCGCTCGCGAAGTGGAACGGCGCCTCGAGCGTCTCGTCGACGGCGCCACCGCCGCGGTCTTTCGCGGGACGATGCACCCCGTCGACATCGCGGACCGCCTCGTCCGCCAGGCCGACTTCGTCGTCGAGGATGGCGATTCCGGCCCGTTCATCCCCAACGAGTGGACGGTCAAGATCCACGCGTCGGACCTCCCGCCGGGCGTATCCACACCGACGCTCGAGACGGAACTTGCACGCGCCCTCGCCGACCTCGCCGCTCAACGAGCCTGGAAGACGAATGGCCCGGTGAGTGTCGAGATCGAACCAGACGACGCCGTCCCGAAGGGTCTCACCGACTGCTCGGGGACGACCGCACCAGGTGATCTCGAACCGTGGGCGCAACTCGTCTCGGCTTCACCGCCGCTCGTCATCGAGATCGGGGACAACCGTGCGGTCCTCGGACGGGCGCTCGAGTGCGATGCCGTCATCGCGGTCCCCGAACTGTCGCGCAGGCAGGCCCTCATCGCTCGAGCCGACCACGAGACGACGATCGTTGACCTCTCGTCGGTGAACGGAACATTCGTGAACGGCGATCGCATCAGCACCGACCCGCATCCGCTCATGCCCGGCGACACCGTCACAATGGGCGACATCGACTTCATCTTCCGGACTGTGTGAGGACCCCATGCCGGCACTCATCCTCAACGCACTGAAGATCCTCTTCCTTCTTCTCCTCTTCCTCTTCCTCTGGCAGGTCGCGATCGCCATCCGTACCCATATCGGTACCGGGACGCCACGGCAACGGGCCAAGGGCGCCCATGAACTCGTCGTGTTCCGGGGGGACGCGAAGAAGGGGAAGTCCGTGCGGCTGCGCCCCTCTGGACATACGATCGGTCGGAGTTCGGACGCGGACGTAGTCATCGACGATCCCTACGCTTCGGAATTCCACGCCCGTGTCGAGAGCCACGACGGCGCCACGCTCGTCCACGACCTGGGAAGCACCAACGGGACGTATGTGAACGGCCGACGCATCAACGTTCCCACCCCGGCGGGCCGAGGCGATACCGTACAGATCGGCAAGACCATCCTCGAGGTGAGATGAGATACGTCTGGGCGACCGGCACCCACCAGGGCAGGATCCGAGACCGGAACGAGGACTCCGTGTTCCCGGAGATCTCGGGCTCGGGACCCGGCCCGATCCTCGTCGGCGTCGCCGACGGCATGGGCGGCCACGTCGCCGGCAATGTCGCCAGCGCACTCGCCCTCACAACGGCGACCGCTGAGGACCCCGACGCCGACATCGAAGTCGCCGCTCGCGTCGCCGAAGCGAATGACGCGATCATCAAACGGGTTCGCGAGCAGCGTGAACTCGCTGGAATGGGCACGACGATGACGCTCGGTAGGTTCCTTCCGGAAGGAACCCTCGAACTCGCCCACGTCGGTGACAGCCGGTGCTACCTCCTGCGGGACGGCGACCTCCGCCAGATCTCCACGGATCACACCGTCGTCGCGGAACTCGTCGCTCTGGGTCACATCAGCCCCGAGGACGTCGCCACCCACCCACAGCGCCATCTCGTCACGCGCACGCTCGGACTCGGACCGGTCGAGATCGACGACCACGAACTCGCGCTCGAAGCCGGGGACCGCATCCTGTTCTGTTCCGACGGGCTCACGTCGATGATCTCCAACGACGAGATCGGGCAGATCGCCGATGCAGGCGACGACGCCGAAGCGACTGTGTGGAGCCTCATCGAAGCCGCCAACAGCGCCGGTGGGGTCGACAACGTGACGGTGGCCGTCGTCGACGTCCGGGTATGACTCGCAACACAGAAGCGGCGTTCATCCTCGCCGGATCGGTGCTCGCCTCGCTCGGGGTGGCGATGGTCCGGTTCGCCGATGGTGGATGGCTCGACGCGGACGTCGCTCTCACTTTCATCTCTTTCTCGCTCGCGTTCGGTTCGCTCCACTTGGCATTCCGCCTCTGGGCTCCGAACGCCAGCCCGCTGCTGCTGCCGATCGCGACCTTTCTCTCAGCGGTGGGCGGCATCGAGGTGTTCCGTCTCGATCCGGAACTCGCCGCTCTCCAACGATGGTGGCTACTCGTGGCGGGCGCCGCCGGCGCCGGCGTGCTCTGGCTGCTGCGTTCTTCCGGTGTGGCCGTCCTGCGGCGCTATCGGTACCTGTTCCTCGCCGCGGCGACCCTCTTTCTCCTCCTTCCTCTGCTCCCCGAGTCGTGGCCAATCCACGGCGCCGTCGTCAACGGTTCACGCCTGTGGCTGCGCGCCGACCTCCCGTTTGCCGATCAGGTGCTCTCGTTCCAACCGGGGGAGATTGCGAAGGTCTTCCTCACGATCTTCCTCGCGTCGTACCTCGCCGATCGGGCCGAAGCGATGTCGACGGTCTCGCGCTCGATCGGGCCGCTCCGCATCCCGGAACCGCGCCACCTCGGACCCGTGATCGTGGCCGCTGCCGCAGCGTTCGCCGTACTCGTCTACCAGCGAGACCTCGGCGCGTCGTTGCTCCTGTTCGGCCTGTTCATCGGCATGCTCTACACGGCAAGCGGTCGCAGCTTCTATCTCGGAGCGGGCGTCGTCCTCGGTGCCGCCGGCGGTTTCGCTGCCTACGCGATGTTCAGCCACGTGCAGGTCCGAATCTCCGCCTGGATCGACCCGTTCGCCGACTACACCGGTGCCGGCTACCAGACCGCTCAGGGCCTCTTCGCCATGGGGAGCGGGAGCCTCACGGGATCCGGCCTGGGCCTTGGTCGCCCGGACCTCATCCCTGCGGCGGCGACCGATTTCGTCTTCGCCGCCGTCGGCGAGGAGCTTGGGCTCGCGGGCTCGCTCGCGGTGATCACGGCATACGCGTTCCTCGTCACCGTCGGTTTCGGTATCGCTCTGAGGTCCCGTGACCGCTTCCGCAAGTACCTCGCGGCCGGCCTCACGATCCTCCTCGGCTTGCAGTCGTTCCTCATCCTCGCCGGGATCGTTCGACTCATGCCGATCACCGGGATCACCCTGCCGTTCATGTCGTACGGAGGCTCGTCACTACTGGCCTCAGCGTTGACGCTCGCTCTCCTCGGACGAGTCTCACATGAGGAGCGGACGTGAACACGCCGCTGCGCCGCGCTGCACTGGCGATCCTCGCGGCATTCGCCCTCCTCGCCGCCATGACCGTGTGGATTCAGGCATTCGCCGGCCCCGACTACCGCGACGATCCGCGCAACCCCCGCCTCACGGCGTGGCGCGTCGGTCGGGAGCGTGGGGCGATCATCGCGTCGGACGGCACTCCCCTTGCGAGGTCGGACCCGAACCCGGCTGACCCGCAGACGTTTGCCCGGGTGTATCCAGCGTCCGACGAGTACGCGCATACGGTCGGCTACGTATCGGTGCTCTTCGGATCGCGAGGCCTCGAGAAGACTCGGGGATCCGATCTCGTCTCGCACAGAGCATCCACGATCTCCGGAGTGCTGAATGCCGTCCTCGGTGGAGACCCGAGACCTCGCGGTCTTCGCCTCACGATCGACGACGACCTCCAGCGTGCCGCCGTCGGCGCGCTCGCCGGTCAACGCGGATCGATCATCGCCGTCGACCCATCGACGGGTGCGGTGCTTGCAAGCGCATCGACTCCGGGGTTCGACCCCAATATCCTCGTCGGGGCCGACGCCGGACCCGCAGGCCAGAAACTCGAAGACGACGCTGCCGAACCGCTCCTCCATCGCACGATCGCCACCACGTATCCCCCGGGATCGACATTCAAGATCATCACGACCGCCGCTGCCCTCGAGACGGGTATCGCCGGTCCGGCCACCGAGTTCCCCGACCCGCTAGCGCTCGAGCTCCCGGGGTCGACCGCGACGATTCACAACTACGACGACGACGTCTGCACCGACGGCCGCACAGTCACCCTCGAAGAAGCGTTCGTGCGGTCGTGCAACACCACGTTCGGGGCGCTCGGCATGGAGGTCGGCGGCGACATGCTCGCTCAGACCGCAGAGGCCTTCGGCTTCAACAGTGAGATCCCCTACGACCTCGACGTCCTCGCATCGGCATTCCCGGACCCCGGCGGGATCGCAGACGACCCGGCTGCGACGGCGCAGAACGCAATCGGGCAGCGGGACGTGCGTGCGACTCCAATGCAAATGGCGCTCGTCGTGGCGGCTGTTGCCAATGAGGGGAACATCATGACCCCGTACGTCGTCGGTGACGTGTTCACCCACGATGGGAAGATCGAATCGAGGACCGAGCCGGAGATCTGGAGACGGGCGATCAGCCCCGCGAGTGCCGCGGTGCTGTCCAGCCTCATGGAGAAAGCCGTCATCTCAGGCACAGGCCGCAACGCCGCGGTGCCGGGGATCCGGGTCGCGGGGAAGACGGGGACCGCAGAAGTGACCGGCGCTGCGCCGCACGTGTGGTTCATCGGATTCGCCCCCGTCGAACCCGAGCCGGGAGAACGACAGATCGCCCTGGCGATCATCCTCGAAGACGGCGGACCTGCGGGCGAGACGGCATCGGGCGGATCCGTGGCGGCCCCGATCGCCGCAGAGCTGTTCGAGACCTACCTGAGGTAGGCGACAGGCAACAGGCAGCCGCCCCATAACTCAATCGCTCAGTAGCATCTTCTCCACATGGAAGAACGCGTCCTCTCCGACCGATACCGAATCGTCGGGCACCTCGCCCGCGGCGGGATGGCAGATGTCTACGAAGCCGAAGACACGCTGCTCAATCGGCGCGTCGCCGTCAAGATCCTCCACCCCAACTTCGCGGCCGACCAGGCGTTCGTCACTCGGTTCAAGCGGGAGGCGCAGGCGGCCGCGAATCTCAGTCACCCGAACATCGTCGCCATCTACGACTGGGGTCAGGACGCGAACACCTACTACATGGTGATGGAACTCATCGAGGGCCGGACCCTCCGTGAGATCCTGAAGTCCGAAGGTGCGCTCTTCCCCCGCAGGGCGGCCGAGATCGCCGCTGAAGCCGCTGCGGCCCTCACCGTGGCGCATCAGGCCGGCGTCGTTCACCGTGACATCAAGCCCGGCAACATCATGATCGCCAACGACGGCGCCGTGAAGGTCACCGACTTCGGGATCGCACGAGCCCTCGACGATTCGGAAGAGCTGACGAAGACCGGTGCCGTGATCGGCACCGCCACCTACTTCAGCCCCGAACAGGCCCAGGGTCTCCCCGCGGACGGTCGCTCCGACGTGTACTCCCTCGGTGTTGTCCTCTACGAGTTGGTCTCCGCCCAACCCCCCTTCACCGGAGAGAGCCCGGTCGCCGTCGCCTATCAACACGTCTCTGAGTTCGCGCCCCCGGTCGACCAGATCAATTCCGACGTGCCGACGGAACTGGCAGCGATCGTCACCGCAACAATGGCCAAGAATCCGGACGACCGGTACGCAACCGCCGCCGACTTGCGGTCCGACCTCCTGCTCTTCCTCTCCGGCCGGCAGCCGATCATCGTCGGAGCAGCGGCAGCCGCCGCCGCGACGGCGCTCGTTCCCCCACCGGCGACGGTTCCTCCCGACGAAACGGCCCGCATCGTCGCCCGACAGACCGAGGACCACACATCCGGCCAGGGCACCTACATCGCCGCCGTCATCTCGTTGCTCGTGCTCCTCGCAATCGGCGCGTACATCCTCTTCCGGCTCTTCACCGGCGGCGCTGCACCGTCCGAACTCGTCACGATCCCCAATCTCAAGCTCGTGCCCGAGGAGACCGCCTCCCGCGAGCTTCAGGACCTCGATCTGAAGATCATGAGCCGTCCGGTCAACAGCGACACCGTCCCTGCGGGTGTCGTCATCGATACCGACCCCATCGCCGGCGAAGAGGTCGAGCCGGGCTCGTTCGTCACGCTCATCGTGTCGGCGGGCAGTGAGCAGTTCAACGTCCCGCCGGTCGAAGGAGAGACCATGGAGGTGGCTCAGGCGCTCATCGAAGCGCAGGGCTTCCAGGTCGGTCTCGTGGAGTACACGCTCACCGAGGACATCGACGAAGGCCTCGTCATCACACAGGACCCATCGGCCGGGACACCGGCCGCCGCCGATTCGCTCGTCGATCTCGTCGTCTCCAAGGGGCCGTTCTCCGTTGAAGTCCCCAATGTCTCAGGGAAGTCGGCCGAGAGTGCCCAGCTCGACCTGGCCCAGGCCGGTTTCACAAACGTCACGACCGAGCAGGAATTCTCCGCCGAGATCGCGGCGGGCTTCACGATCCGTACCGAGCCGGAGGCCGGGCGTGTTGTCGGGCGCGACGACGTCATCACGATCTGGGTGTCGCAAGGTCCCGAACCGACAACGGTGCCCAACCTCGTCGGCAAGACGTTCAGCGCTGCCACGACGGCGGCCGCGGACGCCAACCTCGTTGCGGTCGACAACGGCACGGTCGAGGTGACCGCCGTGAGCGGCCTCGCCGGACTGGTCGCCGAACAGTCGCCGGGCAGCGGATCGAGCGCCGATGCAGGCACCGAAGTCCTCGTGAAGATCGGGGTTCTCCGGCAGGTGAGCGTGCCGAGCTTCGCCGGCCTCACCCAGGCGGAGGCGGAGGCGACCGCTGCCAGTGCGGGCCTCATCGCCGTGTTCCTCGGTGAGGTCGAGACGGCCGATCTGAGCCTCGTCGGCAAGGTCGTCGAACAGGATCCGCCCACCGGCACGATGGTCGACGACGGCTCCTCTGTCGGGCTCTTCCTCGGGAAGGCGCCTCCCACGACGACCACCACCACAACGACGACTACGACCACCACAACGACAGCGGCTCCGTGACCGTCGCCTCGCTCGACCGGGAGCGCAACGACGCGCTCCTCTCGTGGTACGGCGAGCGCCGCCGCCCGCTCCCCTGGCGCGAGAGCAACGACCCCTATCGGATCCTCGTGTCGGAGGTGATGCTCCAGCAGACGCAGGTCGACCGCGTCGTCCCGTACTTCGAACGCTTCATCGCTCGATTCCCGACCACAGACGCGCTCGCGTCGGCTCCCCTCCGTGACGTCCTCGACGCCTGGTCGGGACTCGGGTACAACGCTCGGGCACAGCGCCTGAGAGAAGCCGCTCGGATCATCACCGACGACGGGTGGCCGACAACTCCCCCAGAACTCGAGGAACTGCCCGGTGTCGGCCCGTACACGGCCGCCGCTGTCGCGTCGATTGCCTTCGGCGCCAACGTCGCCGCGGTCGACACGAATCTGCAACGGGTGCTCAGTCGCTGGCACGGTGAGGTGCTTCGCGGCGCTCCTCTCCATGCTGTTGCATCTGGGGTCCTGGGCGAGCCTGCTTCGGACTGGAACCAGGCGATGATGGACCTCGGGAGCTCGGTGTGTTCACCGAGGAGCCCGGTCTGTGGCGAGTGCCCGGTCAAGGACTGGTGCGCCGGCCCGGACGCATACGCTCCACCGACGCCCCAGGGGCGGTTCGAAGGATCGGCGAGGCAGCTGCGCGGCGCGGTTGTGAGGTCCCTCGTTGGCGGCCCATCAACGGTCCGTCAGCTATCACAGCAGACGGGATTCTCCGCAGCGGACGTGCGCTTCGCCCTTGAGGATCTGAGTGACGAGGACCTCGTGAAAGCCTCCGAAGACGGCACGTACAGCATCGCCGAGTAGCTGTACTCGGTACTCAGCGAAGAGTGCGATCCGCCTCGCGGCCGGTACCGGATACCGGATACTTACTGCCGAAGCTCTCCCAGGAAGTTTGAGAGAAGTTGCTTGCCCACAGCGGTCATGATCGACTCGGGATGGAACTGCACACCCTCGATCGGTAGCTCACGGTGGCGCACGCCCTGAACCACCCCATCCTCCGAGGTCGCACTCACCTCGAGTATCTCCGGGACTTCGAGCGCTGCTAGCGAGTGGTACCGGGTTGCCTCGAATGGGTTCGGAAGCCCCGCGAAGACCCCCCGGCCGTCGTGCCCGATCGTCGAGACCTTGCCGTGGCGCGGCTCGGGAGCGCGGCCGATCGTGCCCCCGAACGCGGCAACGATCGCCTGGTGCCCCAGGCACACGCCGAGTGTCGGTACCTCGGTGGAGAGCGTGGTGAGGTACTCGATGGAGTATCCGGTGTCATCGGGTGTTCCGGGTCCGGGGGAGATGACGAGCCGGTCGGGACGCAGCTTCGCCCCCTCCGAAGGGGGCATCTCGTCGTTGCGGATCACAACGGGTTCCGCCCCGAGTTCACCGAAGTACTGGACGAGGTTGTAGGTGAACGAGTCGTAGTTGTCTACGACGAGGATTCTCATCCGATCGTGCCGCCGGTGTCGAGGAGGTTCGTGCCGATCCAGTCGTAGAAGTAGAACAGGGCCACGAGAGCGACGATCACGATCACGGCGGCGATCACGATCTTGACGGCCATCGGGCCGGGGAGTGAGAGGAACCATCGTTTCATGCGTAGATCGTCTCCCAGTTCGGACCATCGACCATTTCCGCGAAGACGATGAGTCGTTGTCTCGCGGAGAACTTCGGATGGCAGGTCGTGAGCGTGAGCCAAGCGCCGTCCCGAGGCTCGGTGACCCACATCTCTGTGGGGCGGACGATGATCGTCTCCCTCACCTCGTACGTGTGGGTACCGAGAGCGGTGTCCACCTCGATGATGTCGCCCGGGTTCAGCTCTTCGAACTCGTGGAAGGGCGCTCCGTGCGTCGTCCGGTGACCGGAGATCACCGCGTTCCCCGGCTGGCCCGGCAACGGCGTGTTCGGCATGTGTCCGGCGCCGTTCTTCAGGTCACGCAGACGCACGCCTTCAACGACGGTCCACCCGTCTTGGAGACGCTCGATCGTGGGAATCCGGATGATGGCGAACGCCGTGCCCTTGTCCGGTGTCGATTCGACGAGGAGCGTGCGCTTCTTCGGGGTGAGCGGCTCTCCGCGCTCCGTCGTCGTGCCGGTCGCCCCCTCGGAGATGGAGCCATTGGTGCCCTCTTCGGTACCAACGCTGACAGTCCCTGTGGTCGAAGGCGGCACGTACTCGACCTCGTCGATCTCGACGGTTGCGAAATGCTCCTCTGCCTGTTCGGTGAGCGCTTCCTGCTGCTGCTGTGAGAGCCACGTCGTCACGAAGAGTTGCTGGACGACGAAACCCAGAATGAGGAGGCCGGCGACGATGCTCGTCCAGCCGATCGCGCGAACGACTCGTCGCACGATCACCATCGCCCGACTCGGGCTTCGGCCTTTCGGAGTCGCGAGCGCCTCATCCATGATGACTCAGCGTACCGACGGAACCACGCAACGGGAACGGTTCTGGCGTTGGGCAATGTTCGCCGGGGGGCTACGATTCCGACCATGCCAGTCTCGAAGAGCCGCAAGAAGGCCAACAAGCGACCAACCCCGCCGAAGAAACCTGCCGCGAGTCAGGTGGAGGAACAGGGCGCGTCACCGACTTGGTACGTCGCGACGATGTTCGGTCTCATGGCCGTCGGAATCGTGATCATCCTGATCAACTACATGGGAGTTCTTCCCGGTGGGACGTCGAACTGGTACCTGCTCGGCGGCCTGGGAATGATCGGGGTCGGCTTCGCGATGACCCTCAACTACCGCTAACACCCCTACGAACCCAGGGCTCGCAGCGGTGTATAGGTGCTTGTCCGGCCCACAGTTCGCCGAAAGGTGAATTACACGCGTGTAGTTATCCACGATTCTGCCCACAGCCTGGGGAGAACCGTTAGACGACGAGTTCGAGGATCGTGCCGTTCGCCGTACCGCCGCCCTCGCACATCGTCTGGAGTCCGTAGCGAGTACCGGTGCGCTCCATCTCGTGAATCAGTGTCGTCATCAGACGCGCTCCCGATGCCCCAAGAGGATGGCCGAGGGCGATCGCTCCCCCGTTGACGTTGACCTTGTCCCAGTCGGCTCCCGTCTCATGCAGCCAGGCACCGATCACGGAGGCGAATGCCTCGTTGACCTCGAAGAGGCCGATGTCGTCGAGCGACAGGCCGGCCTTGTCGAGCACCTTCTCGGTCGCCGGGATCGGGCCGGTGAGCATGGTGACCGGGTCGGTTCCGACAACCGAGAACGCCTTGAACGTCGCTCTTGCCCGGAGGCCGAGTTCCTTCGCCTTCGACTCGGACATGATGAGTACCGCCGCCGCGCCGTCGGTGATCTGTGACGAGTTGCCGGCGGTCACAACACCGTCCTCCTTGAACGCGGGCTTCAGCCCCCCCAAGATCTCAACGGTTGTCGACGGGCGAATCCCCTCGTCGTGAAGCAAGGGCTCGGCGGAACCGTTCACGTCGATCGGGATGATCTGGGATTCGAAGCGTCCTTCCTCAGTTGCCCGCATCGCCCGCATGTGCGAGTCGTACGCGATCTGGTCGAGGTCTCCGCGTCCCAACGACCACTGCTCGGCGATCATCTCGGCCGAGATTCCCTGCGGGACGAGCCGATGGTCGTAGCGGGTGGTCATCTTCGGCCCGAACGGCTTGCCCGGACCTTGGGAGAATGAGATCCCCATGGGCACGCGCGTCATCGACTCGATTCCAGCGGCCACCACGACGTCGTAGGCGCCGGTCATCACACCCTGCGCGGCGAACTGAGCCGCCTGCTGACTCGATCCACACTGCCGGTCGATGGTGACACCGGGGACCGTCTCGGGCCATCCCGCCCCGAGAACGGCGTTCCTCCCGATGTTGAAGGTCTGCTCCCCAACCTGGGAGACGCATCCCATGATGACGTCGTCAACCAGCACTGGATCGAGGCTGTTGCGCTCGGCGAGAGCAACGAGGGTCTCCGCCGCGAGGTCGACCGGATGCCATTCCGAGTGAGAGCCGTTCCGCTTCCCCATCGGGGTACGGACGGCGTCCACGATCACGGCAGTTTCCACAGGATTCTCCCTCGATGGCGGGCGTGGAGACGATCGGACTCGAACCGACGACCCCCTGGTTGCAAACCAGGTGCTCTCCCAACTGAGCTACGTCCCCGCGTGGCGTGGAGTGTAGGGACGTTGTTGGCTGACCCGACGCAGGATTCATGGGGCCCTATTGGGTTTCCGCCCAGCCGCTCAGAACTTGAAGATCATGAAGAAGAGAGCGACGAAGAGGAGTCCGACGCGGGCATGTCCCGCCAGGATGACCTGCTTGACGACGGTTGAGACTGCGTCCTGATCGACTTCTTCGCCGCTGAGGAGCATCTCAACCGCGTCCGTTCGCGGCGTCGCGTAGAAGAGATCGATGACGACGGCGAATGAGGCCATGAGGATGCCGACGGCGACCCAAGTCATCTCGAACTCCCACCCCGGGGAGATGAAGACGAGCCAGAAGCCGAACACGATCGTGGAGATCCCGGCGAGATTGAAGAGTCGTCGATTCGAAGCGCCGACCCTCCGGAATACCTCTGTGTGGAGAGCCGCTTCGCCACCGCGCTTCGCCGCGGCCATGAGCGCCTCCGTGTAAATCGATCCCCCGAGCCACACGATGACGGAGAGGACGTGGAAGAACAAGATCCAATTGCGCATGGCTTCTCCAATCGACTTCACCCGAGGCTATACGCAAGGAGTTCCCTTCCCGAACCGCCTCTGCTGCTCCCCGGGCCGTATGTGGATAGGTTTGCTATCGTTTCTGCTCCGCGGGCCCATAGCTCAGCCTGGTTAGAGCGCATCCCTGATAAGGATGAGGTCCCTGGTTCAAATCCAGGTGGGCCCACCGACGAGACCCCTTGTGACACAAGGGGTCTTCGCTATTTCGGTGAGAATCCCACAGCGTCGCGATCGCTTCGCGTCCACACCGTTCACACACGCTCGAAGAGTGCAACTCACCCGCCGTCTGACGATCCTCCACTCGGCGTCTCGCGGTGCCGCTCCAAGAACTCGTCAACCGCCCACTGGGCTTCCGCTTTGACCTCCCGGTACCAGGACTCCTCACCCCACGGATCTTCAGCCTCAGCGTCGAACAGGTCATCGTCGTAGCTCGTGTTCCGGTGCCGGATCAGCGCCCTGGCTGCCAGCGCCGCACGTTTGTCGAGGGTGAGCGTCTTGGTACGTCCGACACGTCCACTCCCCACCACTGCAGCCCGGGCGGCGGCATCTCGAGCGATCTCGTCAGCCAACCCAGCATGCTCCGGCGCAAACGCGAGGAACCGGCGGATCGCGTCGGCGAAATCGACACGGTATGCGTCCTCCTGCTTCTCCCGACCCTTCGCGCTCTGCTCCCTCCGCTTGGAGCGCTCGTCCTCGGTCGCTTCAGCCTCAGCCTCAACAGAGTCAATCGCGTCCTTCGGTGCCCAGAGTCCGAGCTTGCGGCGATGCGGCCGGTTCCGACCACGCGGACGCCATGCCACCCAGAAGGCCCCCGCCGCCTTCACCCTTCGCGTTACGAAAGCGTCACCTGAAGGCAGGAACTCCCAGTCCTCCGGTATCTCGATGTCGCCGTGATCGGGATTCCATGGACCGTTCCGTGTCATGTACACATCGAGCTGCAACGCTGTCAGATCAGGCTCAGCCACACGCCAACTCTCGCATATGACCACCCATCCTGTCGACATGGATCTCCAGACTCGTCGCGGCAATACCCCGTTCCGCTTCGAGTTCGTTCTGAGCCGCTGCCAGATGCTCCTCGGCCATGGACAGTCGGCTGCGGGCCTTGGCATCGCACACTTCCCGAGTCCGTCCGGCCCTAGGCACTGGGCATCTCTGCGAACTCGTCGAGCGCTCGTCCGTACACAACGATCCCCTCACGACGAATGTCGATCCACACCGGCTGCCTGCTTCGAAGTCGCTGCGGGACCTCGGCAGCCCCTATCTCGAGAATCTCGACCCGGTTCCCACTCACCAGGCGGATTCGGGCCCGCCACTGTTCCACCGACTCTGCCCAGGCTTCGTCGGATTCGTCGACACCCGTGGGTTGAACGAGCACAGCGTCGATGTCGCTCTTGACGTCCGCGGCTCCGCGGGCGAACGAACCGAAAATGATCACCGATGCCGGCGCTACCGGAAGATCTGCCGCCGCGCCCTTCATCTCCTCAACCACGGCGTATCGCGATCGGCTGAGAGCCAGCAACGGACCGGCCGCGACATGGGCGAAGACCAGCCGCAACAGGGACGAAGGTGGGACTTCTCGTCGCTCCACCAATCCCAACTTGAACAGAGCAGGCAGCACGCGAGACGCTTGGGCAACGCTAACGCCGGAGAGTTGCGCAATCGTCCGGAGGTTCAACTCAGCCGTGGTCTCGGCCATCACGGCAAGGACGCGACCCTGGGCTCGCAGCGCGGTAGATTGCCGACTCATGGAAGCCGTCGCGGGCAGCCGCAAGTTGAACTCTCCTCGATGGATGTGGCCGGCGTTCGGCGTTGCCGCAGCGGTGTTCTTCGTCGCGATGGGCCTCGAAATCGAACCCCTCCGGTTCACCTTCAAGGCACTGCCGGTATTCACGCTCGCCGTTGGCGTGTACCTGACTGATCCAAGCACCCGGTTCAGACGCCTTGTCGCCCTCGGATTGCTCTTCGGAGCGATCGGGGATTTCGAGTTCGGCTCCTTCGAGTTGACCCTGGCAGCGTTCCTCGTCAGCCACCTCATCTACATCGTTGCGTTCACCGGTGTGAGCCGAGCAGCGAAACCCCTCCTCGCGATCCCCTACCTCGCGATCGGCATCGGTCTCACGATCTCTCTCTCCGAGAGTGCCGGAGATCTCCTCATCCCCGTAGCCATCTACGCCCTCGTCATCAGCGTCATGGGGTGGCGAGCTGCAGCCCTCGTCGGAGAGTGTGATGCCGCCGTGTCCTACCCATTCGCCGTCGGCGCCGCGCTCTTCATCCTGAGCGATGCGCTCCTCGCCATCAACCGTTTCCACGGTGACCTCCCCGCGGCCGACTGGCTGATCATGGTCCCCTACCTCGCCGCCCAGGGCCTCATCGCTCTCGGAGCGGTCCGCCACCAGACCGGGGCGCATCGCGACGCCATCTAGCGCCCGGTCAGTCGTCCCGGGGCGTTGCCTTCGGTTCGAAGTACGCGGCGACCACAAGCACGACGGCGGTTCCGAACAGGAGGCCTCCGACGACGTCGGTCATCCAATGGGCGTGAAGGTAGGTGCGGCTCCACGCCATGAGGACCGCATAGACACCGCCGATCCACAGGAAGAGCCGGGCTCGGTGAGGCCAGAGCATCGCCAGCAGAACCATCAGCCCGATCCCCATCGCCGCTCCCGACACCATCGAGTGCCCCGATGGGTACGCGGCCGACGTCTCATGTACGAACGCCTCGCCGGGCCGCTCCCTGCCGACGAGCGCCTTCGTCGTCACCGACAGGATCTCGGCGATGGCGACCATGGCGACCCACGCACCGGCCACCCACCACTTCCTCGCAACGAGGAACGCCACGGCGACGACCACGGTCGTTCCCAGCGCGATCGGGAACGCTCCGGCGTGGTGGAAGAACTCGGCAACGCTGACGAGCCACGGAACCTCCGCGGAACGCATCAACTCGTCCCACCACTCGTCGATCGGCTGAACCCACTCAGCGATGACGAGCACCGTCAGGACTGCGAAGGCTGCGAATAGTGCACCGGCGAGCGCCGGGCCTCGGTCTCTGAATCTTGTCATGGCTGGCAACGCTACCGCCTGAGCGGCAGCGGACCGTGGAACCGGCGTTGCGTACCCCAGGGCCCCGACACAGGGGTGGGTAGCATCCGCGCATGGTGAGTCGCAGAAGCCAACGCGGAACGCTCGGCACGTTCGCCGGCGTGTTCACCCCTTCGATCCTCACCATCCTGGGGATCATCCTGTTCCTGCGGATGGGCTTCGTCGTGGGGAACGCAGGCCTCACCCGCTCGCTCGTGATCATCGGCATAGCGACCGCCGTCTCCGTCTTGACGAGTATCTCTCTCGCCGCGATCGCCACAAATATCGAGGTCAAGGGCGGCGGCGACTACTACCTCATCTCCCGCACCCTCGGTGTCGAGTTCGGTGGCGCCATCGGCGTCGTCCTCTTCCTCGCCCAGTCGGTATCCATCGCCTTCTATGCCGTCGGCTTCGGCGAAGTCACCGCGGACGTGCTCGGCATCGATTCGACGATCGGCATCCAACTCATCGCCGCAGCAGCGGTCCTCGTCCTGTTCGTCCTCTCCTGGGCGGGGGCGGACGTCGCGACGCGCTTCCAGTTCGTCGTCATGGCGATCCTCGTCGCCGCCTTGTTCTCGTTCTACGCCGGCGCCTTCGGCACCGCTACCTCGACAACGTTCTCGAACGGATTGAGCCCCGCAGCCGGAGCCCTCGGCTTCTGGGCGGTCTTCGCCATCTTCTTCCCCGCCGTCACCGGCTTCACCCAAGGCGTGAGCATGTCCGGCGATCTCGCCGATCCGGCACGGAGTCTTCCCCGCGGCACGTTCGCCGCCGTCGGCATCTCGACGGTCGTCTACGTGACGGCGGCCTTCCTCATCGCGGCGTCGACCCCCCAGGCCGAGCTCGTGGGCGACACCGGCCAGGCGATGCGGTCGATCGGTCTCGTCGGCCCGCTCATCACGCTCGGTGTGATCGCCGCGACACTGTCGTCTGCGATGGCCTCGTTCCTCGGTGCCCCGCGAATCCTCCAGTCTCTCGCCGCCGATCGCGTGTTCCCCCTCCTCCATGTCTTCGCCAAGGGACACGGCCCCCACGCGAATCCACGCCGCGCTGTCCTGCTCTCGCTCGGAATCGCCATGCTGACGCTCAGCCTCGGCGGACTCAACGCCATCGCTGCCGTCGTGTCGATGTTCTTCCTCATCTCCTACGGGATGCTCAACTACGCCACCTACTGGGAGGCCCGGGCCAACAGTCCGTCGTTCCGTCCCCGCTTCCGCTTCTTCGACCAGCGTCTCAGCCTCGCCGGCGCCGCTATCAGCCTGCTCGTCATGCTCGCGATCAACGCCTTCGCCGGAGCCGTTGCTCTCGTCATGCTCTTCTCGATCTACCAGTACCTCAGCCGGCGCCGCAGGATCGACCGGTGGGCCGATGCGGCGCCGTCCCACAGCTTCCAACGGGCAAAGGAGAGCATCCGGGCGTTGTCGCACGAGGAGATGCACGCGAGGAACTGGCGTCCCCAGGTGCTCGCGTTCTCTGCCGATCCGAGCCGCAGGGAGCGGTTGTTGCGCTTCGGCTCCTGGCTCGAGGGAGGAAGCGGACTCACCGCGGTCTTCCGCATCATGCAGGGCAAGGGCGCGCTGATGCGCCGCGAGCGCGACGCCGAACAAGAACGGCTCGAGCGACAGATCGAGTCCCTCGGCCTCGATGTCTACGCGCGAACCGTGCTCGCTGCCGACGGGTTGGAGGCACTCCCGGTGGTCGTCCAGTCATTCGGCATCGGCGGCCTCCAGGCGAATACCGCGCTCTTCGGGTGGCCGGAGAACGCCGAGCAGGAGCGTCGCCTCCTCTTCGTCCGCTCCCTTCGAGAGGTCGCACGGCTCGGCGTCAACGTCGTAGCGATGTCGAGCGACGAACAACGCTGGGGAGCAATGACGGCCCGGAACCACAAGAACCGCCGGATCGACGTCTGGTGGAACGACGATGACTCGAGCAGGCTCGCCCTCCTCGCCGCGTATCTCTTCACCCGCACGCCCGAATGGTCTCGCTCCACGATCCGCGTGCTGACCTCGGCTCCCGCCGATGAAGCGACCGCCGCACGCAACGCCCTTGCCGACCTGCTCACAGAAGCCAGGATCCCTGCCGAGGCGGAATGTCTCATCGACGCCGACACGCACGGCATCGTCGAGGCCTGCGCCGACGCGACGCTCGTCGTCGCGCCGATGCGTATCCACCGTGACGAAACGCTCGGCCCGTGTGGCCACAATCTCGACGCACTCCTCCAGCGGCTCCCACTCACCGCTGCGGTCCTCGCCGCCCAGCCGGTCGATCTGCTCGCCGGACCCGAATCGGGCGACCACGTCACCCTCGCTGAAGCCGAGGATGCCGTCGAGGAAGCGGAGGCGCGGCTCCACACGCTCGAGCGGCGTCTCGTCACCATCGACCGGGACCTGACCGCAGCACGAGAGGAACTCGTCGTCGGCTATGTCGATGAGATCATCGAAGACCTCACCCGCGAACGCCAGACGGTGACGCGAAGAACGCTCAAGGCACAGGCCCGTGTCGAAATGGCACGATCCGAACGCGATGCGCTCCTCGCAGAGCGGTCCTGATCGGCCTCAGCTCCGCCCGCCGCCGAGGAGTCGTCCGGCGATCGCTGCAGCCGTGCGGCCCGAGTTGAGCGCTGAGCTCATCCCTCCCCCGCCGGCCCAAGCTCCGGCGAACAGCAGATTCGGAATCGACGTCTTTGGGCTCCGACGGTTCAACATGTTCGCGACCGTCTGCTCACGCCCGTAGATGCTCCCGCCGGGGTTGAGCGCGTACCGCGCGTTCGTGAGCGGCGTCCCGACCTCCTTGATCACTATCGAGTCCCGCAATCCGGGAATGAGCCGCTCCGCACGCCCAATGAGCAGGTCGGCGGCCGCCTCCTTCACCTTCACGTATTCGGGGTTCGTCGAGTAGCCCTCGAGATCGCCGCCGGTTCCCCACACGTCCGCGTAGCCCCACGGGGCGAGCGACAGCATCACGAGGACGCTCTTGCCTTCGGGGGCGCATCCCGGGTCCGCGTCCGTGTAGTTGGCGATCACCATGCCGGCCCTCGAGAAGTCGCCCGACACCATGGCTTCGTAGTCGTCTTCCGGGTCGTAGCCCTCGGAGAGGAAGAACTCGTGGTGATCCCACCCCTCTGCCGCGAGATCCCGATCGAGTCCGAGATAGACGACGAGATTCGACATTGCCGGTTCGTCGCCATCAACGCCCGCAAGGAATGCCTGGTCGAAGTGGTCCCTGCCCGCCATGGCCACCGTCGCCGAAGGACTCGCGTTCGAGACGATGACGTCGGCCTCGACGCGGAGGCCTCGTTCTGTCTCGACCGCCACAGCACGTCCGTCCGCTACTTCGATGTTCGTGACGCGATCGCGAAAACGCACCTCACCTCCGCGTTCGGAGATCGAGTCGACGAGGGCGCGACTCATCGCCTGGCTCCCGCCCTTCGGGTACCACGCGCCGGACGTGTGATAGGAATGAATCACGAGGGCGAAGAGACCGGCAGAGACCTTCGACGGCGGTAGGCCGAGGTAGCCCCAGAGGGCTGAGAGAACCGCTCGGAGGCGAGCGTCCGTAACGTACGTTCCGATGAACGCCTTCCAGTCCTGGGAGAACGCTGTCGCCATGTCGGGGAAGCGCTCCAGCATCTCCATCGGTGTCGGTCGGTGTCCGGCGGATCGCTCCTCGCCGTAGCTCCCCACGTCGTGAGCGACGCGACGGATCGCTGCAAAGAGGCCATCGACCCCTTCCGCCTCGTCCGGGAAGTCCCTCTTCAGGATGCTCGTGTACGCACCCAGATCGACCGGCACCGTGATTTCGTAGCCGGGGAACTTCGCCGTGTAGAACGGATCGAGTTGCGTGAACTCCACCCGGTTGAACACGTCGAGATCGTCAAGCATCGTGTGGAGCCAGCCCCCCGGCCCGGCGCCGTCGAGGGCATGGAGGGCGACCTCGAAGCGGAACCCGCTCCGCTTGAACTCGTGGGCGTAGCCACCCGGGACGGCGTGGTGCTCGAGCACGACCACCCGGTGGCCGTCGCGAGTCAGATAGCCGGCGGCGCCGAGGCCGCCGAGACCTGCTCCGATTACAACGGCATCGGCACGGATGGGATTGGCGTCAGACACTCGCTTCTCCATTCAGGAACGGATCGCGATCGATGACCTTCGCATAGAGGTACACGACGATCTCCTTGATGGTCGCGACGATCGGAACGGCAAGCAGAGAGCCGATCAGCCCTGCGATGTTGAAACCGACGATCAGCGAGATCATGATGATCACCGGCGAGAGGCGCACAGCCCTGCCCATCACCTTCGGGGCGATGATGTTGGCCTGCGCCTGTACGACAACGACGTAGATGCCGGCGACGATGAGCGCGAACCAGAAGTTGTTCATCTCGGGCCACTGGTTCGATCCACCGACGAGCGCCGCGATGATGCCCGGGAAGGCAGCGATGATCGGTCCGAACGTCGGAATCATGTTGAACAGCATCATGATGACGCCCATGAGGAACGCCCCCTGAACTCCGACAATGGCGAGAACGATGAACACCATCACACCGGTGATGAGACTGTTGACGAGCTGTCCGTAGATGTAGCCGCGCCAGACCGCACCGGTACGGTCCGCCAGGAGCGCCGCGTCGCGCTCATACCCGGGCGGCACCGTGCGGTGGATCCACTCGTAGAGCTTCGTGCTCTCCGCGTTCAGGTAGATCGCAATCATCAGTGTGATGAGCGCCGACATCACCATCGCCGTGATCAGGCCCGTCACGGTCCTGATGGAGTTGAAGGCGCCGCCGAGGAGAGCCTGGAGCTGATCTCCGGTGATCTTGATCCCACCGTTGACGCCGTCCTCCGGCGGAGCCTCGGCGAGCCAGTCGCGGATTGGGTTGGTGATCTCCGTCATGTCGACAGCGATGCCGAAGACCACGAGTCCGTCCGCCCAGTCGACGAACCACTCGCCGACGCTGCGCACGGAATCCCGCGCCGCACCGAAGTCGATGCCAGCGAGTGATTGGGAGACGCCGATCGCGAGGATTGCGATCAACAGGAGCGAGACGACAAGGACGACGAGGTAGCCGAATCCGAGCGAAAGCCAGCGAGGCCAATGGAAGCGGCGATGCAGGGCCCGGACCATTGGGGCGACGAGAAACGCGACGATTCCGGCGACGGCGAGGATCGGGAGGGCGTCGTTGGAGAGCCAGACCCCAATCGTTGCGAACACGACGAGACCAACGGCGACGGCGAGCTTCGTCGTCGGAGACCAAGGGGGAGACGGGGGCATAGAGCGAGGGTCCACCGGAGCCGGCGTCGACTCTTCAGAATGCGTTTCTTGATCCTCTGTGATGCTGCCTCCCGGAGTCGAGCCACAGCGTACTGCGCAGAGACCAGGGCGCGACCACCCGGCGCCTTCCCATTCCGCGGGCTGGTGGCGCCGTATACGGGGACTGCAACCCTGGGTACGCGGTTCGGGGGGTCGGTAGGATGGCCGGGTGTCCGGCCATCCTCCACCGATCCCTCCCGACGACTATCAAGACCACCTCGGTCAGGCTCGTCAGTACCTGCGCGACGTCATCCTCGGCGTCAACGACGGCCTCGTCTCGACGTTCCTCCTCATCGCCGGCGTCGTCGGCGGAGGCCTGAGTGCCACCCAGGTCCTCCTCACCGGCATCGCGGGAGCGCTCGCCGGCATGATCTCCATGGGCGCCGGCGAGTACCTCGCTACGAAGTCCCAGGAGGAGGTCTTCGAGGCGGAGATGGCGCTCGAGGCGAAGCACCTCGCCGAACATCGGGACCACGAACGGGACGAACTCCGCCACATGTTCGGCGACATGGGTCTCGAGGGTGACGACCTCGACGACGTCGTCCGCATCATCGACGGAAACGACGACGCGATGTTGGGAGTGATGGCCGGACTCGAGTTCGGAGTCGTCGATACGGAACGGCGGAGCCCGATCCTCGCCGGGCTCGCCTCCGCTGGGCTCTTCTTCCTCGGTGCCGTCCCGTCGGTGCTGCCGTTCTTCATCTTCGAGGACACGAATGTCGGTCTCCTCGTCGCGGCGGTGCTCACCGGAGTCGGTCTCCTCGTCGTCGGAGCGACCAAGACCCTCATGACGAAGACGAATCCGGTTTTCTCAGCCGCAGAGAATCTCGCCATCGGCCTCGTCGGTGGCGCCTTGAGCTTCGTCGTCGGTCAGCTCTTCGACACGCTGATCAGTTAGACCTGACCGGCACGACCACGATCCCGCCCGAGCCGTCGTCGAGAACCCTCACCTCGGCCCCGTAATGAGTTCGAATGAGGTCCGGGTCGAGTACCTCGCGTGCACCACCCTCGGCAACGATCGACCCGCCTGAGAGCATGACGAGGCGATCGGGAAACTGACCGGCGATCGTCAGGTCGTGCATCGCAGACACGACGGTGAGTGCTCTCTTCCGCCGGAGCCGATCGACGAGTTCGAGCACGTCCTGCTGCTTTCCAACGTCGAGGGCGGTCGTCGGCTCGTCGAGAAGAAGGATCGAGGACTCCTGTGCCAGAGCCCTGGCAATGACAACACGCTGGAGTTCGCCACCCGAGAGCGTCATCACCTCACGATCCGCGAACTCGGCGAGGGAGAGTGAATCGAGAACTGAGGCGACCGCGTCGAGATCCCTGCTGGCAGGCCCTGCGAGGATCGAACTGTGCGGTGTCCTCCCCAACAGGACGTAGTCGACGACCCGCATCCCTGGAGGGAGGACGGGATTCTGCGGGACCAGGGCGACGATTCGAGCGAGGGCTCGGCGACCGAGTCCCTTGACCTCTCCCTCGGGAGTTGCAACGGTTCCTTTGAAACCGATCACACCGCTGATCGCTCGCAAGAGCGTCGTCTTGCCTGCCCCATTCGGGCCGATGAGCCCGAGCCACTCCCCTTCCGCAACGTCGAGGCTCACGGCATCGAGAACCCTCGAGCCGTTGAACCTCACGCTGACGTCCTGGAGAGAGAGGGTGCCGCTCATGACCCGAGCCCTCTCGAGGAGCGGAGCACGATGGCGAAGAACGGTGCACCGAAGAAGGCGGTGATGACACCGATCGGGATCTCCGCGGGTGCGGCGATCGTTCTCGCAAGCAGGTCCGCGACGATGAGGAACGCGGCTCCGAGGATCATCGAGAGCGGGATCACGACCCGGTAGCTGGGCCCGAACACGATACGAACCGTGTGCGGCACGATGATCCCGACGAACCCGATGAGTCCCGACACCGCGACGGCCGCCGCCGTCCCGAGGGTCGCCGCAACCACGAGCACGAGACGCACTCGCGACGGCTTGACGCCGAGGGTCGCCGCCTCGTCGTCGCCGACGCTCAGGACGTCGAGGAGCCGTGATCCGCCGAGGATGACGACGATCGAGACGGACACGTAAGGGAGGGCAAGGCCGACCTCGCTCCATCCGACGGTGGTGAGCCGGCCGAGGATCCACCCGTAGACCTCGCGCAGCGTCTCGGTATTGCGCTGCATGAGGTACGTCTGTATCGCTGTGAGGAACGCGGCCACGGCGACGCCCGCAAGGATGAGGGTCACCGGCGTCCGGCCTGCTCTCACGGAGTAGCCGAGTGCGTACGTCGCCGCGACACCGACGATCCCGCCGACGAAGGCGAAGAGCGGGAGAGGATCAACGATCGTCGAAGGGAGCGCCGAGCCGTAGGCGATTGCGACCGTTGCCCCGAGACCGGCGCCCGCCGCGACGCCGAGCAGATAGGGATCGGCGAGCGGATTGCGGAACGAACCCTGATAGGCGCCACCGGCCACGGCGAGCGCCGCCCCGACGATCCCGCCGAGGACGACGCGGGGCATCCGCAACTCCCACAGGATCGCCTTCTGCCGTTCGTCGAGACCTGCGTCGACCTCGACGAACGGGAACCGATCTGCGATCGAGTACAGGACCGAACGGGCGTCGAGATCGGCAGCGCCGAGCAGGATCGAGACGAGACCCGCCACCGCCAGGACACCAAGTGCCCCGGCGAGCCACCACCATTGGAGGCGGCTCGGGCGAATCTCGTCACCGGTCATGCGTTCTCCACCACCGCTTCGGCGATCGCTTCGACGAAGTCGACGACCCGCGGTCCCCAGCGGGAGACCACGTCGTCGTCGAGTTCAACGATCGCGCCTTCTCCAACCGCGGTGAGGGCGTCCCAACCAGGGCGGTCCCCGACCGTCGCTGAGGACTGGCCGCAGCACTTGGTGTCTGCGAGGAAGATGATCGACGGGTCCTCTGTGAGGATGTGCTCGGCCGACAGTTGTGGGTAGCCCCAGCCGTCGGGGTCGGCCTCGTCTGCGACGTTCGTGAGTCCAAACATCGCGTAGAGCGCACCGGCGAACGTGGAAGACGTCAGGGACCAGAGATCGGGACCGATTTCGTGGTAGTACGTCGCTCCGTTGCCGCTCACACTCGTCGTTGCGGCCGCGATGTCGGTGCGCATCGCCGCGACGAGGGCCTCCGCTTCGCCGCTGTGCCCGGTAGCCGCACCGATCTGCTCGATCTGCAGATAGGCGTCGTCGAGCGTCGTCGCAGCCGGGTGCTCGATCACCGGTATGCCGATTGCCTCGAGTCCGGAGATGACATCACCCGGGTCGTACATGATGACGACGAGGTCGGCCCCATAGGCGGCGATGGCCTCGACGTTGGGGTCGAAGCCGGTGAGGTCGGTCGCCGGCGCTTCGGCCGGGTAGTTCGATTGGTCGTCAACGGCGACGACCTGCCCTCCGGCGCCGACGGCGAACAGGACCTCGGTCGACGTCGGAGACAGCGAGACGATGTGGTCGGGCTTCTCATCGATCGTGACAGGGCCGTTCGGGGCGTCGATCGTCACGGGGAAGCCCGTGTCCTCAGGAACTGTCGTTGTGGTGGTTGTCGTTACCGCCGTGGTCGTCGTGACGAGCGTCGTCGACGAATCATCGGCTGCGCCGGCAGAGCCGCAGGAAGCGGCCACGAACGCGAGCACAGCGACAAGGGCTGGGAACTTGCGAGCCATGATGCTCCTCCTTTCTCGGGAGGAGCCTTCATGGAAGCGACGAGCCCCTCCTCCGAAGGCACGGCCGCACACCGGCTCGAAGGCGGCCTGGCTCGTCCCCAGAGGGGCTTCACAGTTGCGGGACAGCGCCGGATTCGCACCGGACTTCGCTTCGCACACGGCGCCTAGGAAGACCTAGGACCACCAATCGTAGCGGGAACTCGGATGGCGGCATCGGGAAGCAAGAAACAAGAAACCGCCATTGGATTGGTCTTGCTACTTGTGTCTTGTGTCTTGGTACCACCCTGAAGAGCGGCGGCCCGACGCTACGCTGCCGAGGAGTGAAACCCGTGATCAACGTTCTCGTTCTCGCCGCGGCGGCCGCCGTCGCCGTGACGCTCGTCGCGACCCGTCGCCCGAGCCGGCCGGCACCCCGACAGGGTTCGTGGGAGCCGGTGGACCGTCCTTCGTCATGAGGATCGGCCTCGACCACACCTCTGAGATTGGCGTCCGCGCGGGGAGGCTCCTTCTCGGCGAACCCGACCTCGAGTTCCTGGGCGTCCTGCGCCGCAGTACGAAGGATCCCGACCCTCGGTTGCGGCGCATCGACACCCTCTCCGGCCTCGACGCTGTCGTGACGGACGATCCCGAATCGATGGTTCTCGCCGAAGCCCTCGACCAAGGGGTACCGGCCGTCCTCTGGGCCGAATCGGTCGGCTCAGCATCGCCTCCCGACGAAGCGACCGTGCTCGTCGGAGCGAATCTCGTCACCGGTCTTGGAAGAAGCCTCGTCGCCCGCGAGGAGGAGATCGCCGGCGACGCTGCCGAGATCCTGTTCGCGTGGACAGAACCCGGCAAGCCCCTCCGCCACGGTGAGGCGATCACCTTCCCGGATCCTGTCGGTGCGCGTTGGGGAACACGGCGCTCCATGACGAATCGACGCCTCGAGGTGGCGGCGCCGGTTCCCGACGAGTGGGCGGGCATCATCGTCCGCACGTCGACCGGCGCGGGAACGCGGACCGTCGGCATCGCCGACCTCGCCACACACCTCGAGGCGATCGCCCTCGCGGCCGGAGCGGTCGTCACGGCGACTGGTGGCGTTCCCTCCGGGACAAACGAACCGTCGATCTGCGCGGACGACTACCTGCTCGCCGCCCTGCGAATCGGGCTCGACATAGCGTCGTTCACCGAAAGTTCATAGTTTCACTGCCCCTGTATCCGGCTCTCAAGGGTTGAATGGGCCTCATGCGGAGACTCTTGGCAGCCGGGATGGTGCTCGCCGTCTTGGCGGCTGCGTGCACCGGCAATTCCACACCCGACGAGTCCACATCGACTTCTTTGGGTGCTTCCGCAGAACGGTCTGCTGCAGGATCCACTCCGGCACCCGACTTCCCCGAGGGCCTCGACTGGCTGAATGTCGCCGAACCCCTCAACCTCGAGCAGCTCCGGGGCAAAGTCGTGCTCCTCGACTTCTGGACCTACGGATGCATCAACTGCATTCACATCATTCCGGACCTCAAGCGTCTCGAGGCCGAGTTCCCGAACGATCTCGTCGTCATCGGCGTCCACTCGGCGAAGTTCGAGAACGAATCCGACACCGACAACATCCGGGAGATCATCCGCCGCTACGACCTTCGCCACCCCGTCGTCAACGACGTGGACTTTGAGATATGGGACTCGTGGGGTGCCCGGGCGTGGCCCACCGTCGCCCTCATCGATCCGGCGGGCAACGCCGTCGGCACCCAATCCGGCGAGAACGTCTACGCGGTCGTTCAACCAGTCGTGGCGAAACTCCTCGCAGAGTTCTCCGCCAGCGGCGGCCTCAGTGGAACACCCATCCCCGTGAGCCTCGAGCAGGATCGTGTCCCCGACACGGTGCTCTCCTACCCCGGGAAGGTCCTTGCAGACCCTGCCTCGAACCGTCTCTTCATCGCCGACACCGGACACCACCAGATCATTGCGGCGACCGACGACGGCACCGTCACGGGCGTCTACGGATCCGGGATGGAAGGGTTCTACAACGGCGCTGCGGGCGACGCCTCGTTCTCGTCACCGCAGGGCTTGGCCGTCGACGGCGACACGCTCTACGTCGCTGACACCAACAATCACGCGATCCGCTCGATCGACCTGACGACGGGCGCCGTGTCGACGCTCGCAGGGACCGGCGAGAAGGGCTGGCCCCCGGTCGGAGGACCGGCGGCCGAGGTCGCCTTGAACTCGCCGTGGGCCCTTGCCCTGTCGGGTGATGAGCTCTACGTCGCCAACGCGGGCACACACCAGATCTGGACGGTCGATCTCCAGGCCGGAGCCGCCTATCCGTCCGTTGGCAGCGCGTCGGAGGCCACCACGAACGGTCCGCTCCTCGAGGCGGCCCTCGCTCAACCGTCCGGCCTCGTGCTCGGACCAGATGGCGTCCTCTACTTCGCCGACTCGGAGTCGAGCTCTATCCGCAGCGCCGAGGTCACCGCTCCCGACGGCGAGACGGCGCTCGTCGCCGGCGGGCAGGCGAACCTCTTCACCTTCGGGGACAAGGACGGCATCGGCGATGAAGCCCGGCTCCAGCACCCTCTCGGCATCACGACCCACGCCGACCGGCTCATCATCGCCGACACGTACAACTCGAAGATCAAGGCGATCGATCCCGCCACCGGTGATACGACGACCCTCTACGGCGGCGACCACGGCTGGCGCGACGGAACCGACCCTCTCTTCTACGAACCTGGAGGCGTCTCCGCAGACGGTGACACCCTTTGGGTCGCCGACACGAACAATCACGCAATCCGACGCATCGACCTCACCACCGGGACCACAACGACGCTCATCCTCTCCGGACTCGATCGCCACACCCCAGGAACCGGCAGTGAGGACTTCCGCGGCAGAGTCATCACACTCGCCACCGTATCGAGCGGTCCCGGACAGGCCGACCTCGTTCTCGACGTGGACCTTCCCGACGGATACAAAGTCAACGACGATGCATCGTCGTCACTGATGCTCAGCGGCGGCGCCGACGCTGCGACGTTCCCGGATGGAGGGCGCATCGACCTGACCGGGACAACGTTCCCCGTGATCGTGCCGATCGAACTGCACGCGGGCCTCGATACGGTGAACGCCGATCTTGCTCTCGTGTGGTGCCGTGAGGACGCTGAAGGTCTCTGCCTATTCGAGCGGGTTCGCTTCGAGATCCCACTCGACGTCGCGGCATCCGGCCCATCCGCGTCGATTCGGCTCCCTCTG
>JBDLHX010000016.1:0-33758 GCA_039715165.1 Actinomycetota bacterium | reverse complement strand
TCTCGCGATCGCCCACGTCCGGTCGAATGTGACCGTCCCCTCCTGGGCTGCGGCTGTGACGGTGGGGAGTGCTTCGAGACGCTTCGCCGTTGTGACGAGCTTCCTTGCGGTGTCCGAAGAGATGTCGAGCCTGCCGGTGACCCATTCGACCATCGAGCGACAGCCGTCTGCGGTGTGGGTCTGACGACGATCCATCTCACCAATCAGCATCATCTGAGCAGCACGGATGCGGGCAATCGCGGCCTCGCCGTTGAGCAGTTGCTGCTCGATCGCATCGGTTGTGAGCGTCTCCGTCTTCATTCATGCAACGTATCAGCCCGCTGTGACAGAAACGGGGTGCGGGACGCAGGAATCTCGAGGAACTCGAGGAATCTGGGGTGCGAATTGTCAACCGTTGGTTGTCACCTCAACCGCCTCGTAGCCGTGGATCACGAAGGCTGACTTCCGATTCGGCGCTTTCACCAAGGCAAGATCGGGTGCCAGTGTCGCGAGGCGCTCAAGAGCGATCGAGAGCTCGAGCCGGGCGAGCGGTCCGCCGAGACACGTGTGAATGCCTCCACCGAAGGTGATGTGTGAGAGGTCGCCTCGCTCCACGATGAAGGTGTCGGGGTCGGCGAACTTGAGGGGTCCCGATTCGCGGAGCCGAAGAGCATGGCGATCTTGTCGCCCTTCTCGAAGTCCCGGCCCCCGTAGCGGACCCCGTCGTCGAGCACCCATCGTTCGAACATCTGGACGGGCGGGTCGTATCGGATCATCTCTTCGACAGCGATCCCGGCCGTGACTCTTCCGGATGCGATGGAGCTCCACGCCCCTTCGGTCGAGAGAAGCGCCGTTGTTCCGTTCCCGAGAGCGTTGACCGTCGCTTCGTGGCCGGCGTTGAGGAGGAGGACGATCGTGGAAACGATCTCGTCGTCGGTGAGCATCCCATCATCCGTCTCCGCGGTACAGAGCCCCGTGATGAGGTCGTCACGAGGATGCGCTCGACGTTCGGCGATCACGTCACGGCACCACCCGTCGAATTCGGCCGAGGCCCGGACGGCTGTGGCGGCCTGCTCCTCGGTCGTATCGAGCTCGTACATCTTGACAATTCGATGCGACCAGTCGAGGTACTTGCGCCAGTCCTCAATCGGTGCACCGAGGAGCTCGGCAATCACGTGCACGGAGAATGGCTGGGCGAAGTCGCTGAGAAGGTCGAAGGTCCCGCCGGCAAGGGCATCCGAAAGGAGTCGCTCGGCGTGAGATGCGATGGCCGGGCGCAGGGACTCGATGCGCTTCGGCGTGAACTCCTTGTAGATGAGCTGCCGCAGTCGTCTGTGGTCGGGCGGCTCGAGCATGAGAAGCGACCACCGCTCGATGCCGTAGTACGGCGCCCAGTCATCCCGCATCGGGGGCAGGCCGACTTGGTCCCGGGTCATCACCGGCTCGGGCACCCTTCCAAGCCGTCGATCTCTCAGTGCCCGGAACACGTCGTCGTAGCGGCTGAGGAACCAGCGCCGCTGCCCGTCACCACCGACCTGGTCGAAGACCGGGGTCTCCTCGCGCACCTTGTTGAGGGTCGGGTAAGGATCTTGGAGGAATAGGGGGTCGGCGAAGTCGATCATCATCGGCCCGACGCTACACGCGGACGAACCGCCGCGACATGCGGCGGCCCGTCGGATCTCGTGGTGCTACTTCTCGGGCTCGATGATTGGGCCGTCGTATGTGCCGGCCAGCAGTTTCTCGAGTGTTGAGCGTGCTGAAGCGCGCTTCGAGTACCCCTGGCTCGTGGCGACGATCTGGCCGTTCGAGGCCTTGACTCGGAACGCCCACTTGCCGTTCCTCTGCTGGTACAACTCGCCTTTTCCGGCCATGTGGTCCCCTTCCTCCTTGGTGACTACACGCACCCTAGCTCGCGAAACCTATCCTTCCGAAGTTCGGCTCCGAAAGGGTCAGGAATCGTCAGAGCGCTGGAGGTCGAGAGAGGCGGAGTTGATGCAGTATCGGAGACCCGTCTGACGCGGCCCGTCCGGGAAGACGTGCCCGAGGTGCGCCCCACAGCTGGAGCAGGTGACCTCGGTTCGGGCCACACCCAGACTGTCGTCATCGTGCTCGTCCACAGACGCGGCATCCATCGGTTCCCAGAAGCTCGGCCAGCCGCTCCCGGAATCGTATTTGGTGTCGCTCGAGAACAGATCCTCACCGCACACCACACAGCGGTAGGTCCCAGGATCCTTCGTCTCCCAGTACTCCCCCGTGAATGCACGCTCTGTGCCGGCCTCCTGGGTCACGTGGATCTGGAGGGCGCTGAGTCGTTCGGCGAGGTCGTCCTTGTCGTGTTCTGCCATGCGGCCAGGCTACCGGCCGTCCCCTACCTGCGGAAGCGCCGCGTTCGAAGTCCGTTCGGCCTGTGTTCTCAGCGCGGGCCCATCCTCAGAGCGCCGTCCATTCGGATCGTCTCACCGTTGAGATAGCCGTTGCGGACGATCTCGAGCACGAGCGAGGCGTAGTCCGTCGGAAGGCCGAGTCGCTTCGGGAAGGGCACCGCCTTGGCCAGAGCGACGCGGAACTCCTCCGTCAGCCCGGCAAGAAGCGGCGTATCGATGATTCCCGGCGCGATGGTGTTCACTCTGATCCCGTGGCTTGAGAGGTCACGCGCAGCCGGAAGCGTCAAACCGACGATGCCTGCCTTCGAGGCGGCGTAGGCGGCCTGACCCACCTGGCCCTCGTATGCGGCCACAGACGCTGTGTTGACGATCACGCCGCGTTCACCATGCTCGAGGGGTTCGTTTCCTGCCATGATCGCTGCCGCTTGGGAGAGCACGTTGAACGTGCCGATCAAGTTGATGTCGATGACCTTCCGGAACGTGTCGAGCGATGCCGGTGCACCATCACGACCGACGATCCGGCCGGGAGTGCCGACCCCCGCACAGTTGACGGCGACGCGAAGCGGCCCACCGGCCGCGGACATGGCACGTGCCACGTCTGCCGTGGAGGTGACGTCGGTCCGAACGAACGAACCGCCGATCTCCTGGGCGAGGCCGGATCCGGCCTCCTCCTGGAGATCGAGGATGGTGACCGAGGCTCCTGCTTCGGCCAGCGCACGAGCGGTTGCTGCCCCAAGTCCAGAGGCTCCGCCTGTGACGATTGCGGTTGTGGCGTTGAGATCCATGCGCGGAGACTACCTGCGCTCAACAGGGCTCCGACCGCAGCGTCGGGCTCCGATCATGTCTGGCGGCGCTACCGTGCCGGCATGGACACGACCACGATCGATTCCGCCCTTCAGGACCTCCAAGACGCCAAGGAGCGGTGGGCGCGCCTGCCAATCGCGACGAAGATCTACCTGCTCGAGACCCTCCGTGAGCGCATCGGTGATGTGGCAGAGGACTGGGTGGCCGCCGCGACCGCAGAGAAGCGCATACAACCCGGATCCTCACTCGTGGGCGAGGAATGGACGAGCGGCCCGTACGCACTTGCGATGGGCGCATCCGCGCTGGCTGAGACGCTGGGTCGGATTGTTGAAGGCCTCCCAATCATTGAGAGCTCCCGGACCCGGCGCCTCCCAAGCGGACAGGTCGCCATCCGCGTGTTCCCATGGAACTTCGAGGACCGCCTTTTCTTCAGTGGACACACCGCAGAAGTGTGGATGCAAGAAGGAATCGTCGAGGACGACCTCGAGCCGCGGGCCGCGTCCTTCTACCGAGAGCCCGACCCGAAAGGCTCCGTCGGAGTCGTTCTCGGCGCCGGCAACATCGCATCGATCGCACCGCTCGACGCTCTGACACGGCTATTCGTCTACGGCTCCGTCACCGTCCTCAAGCTCAATCCCATCAACGCCTATCTCGGACCGTTCCTCGAGCACGTCTTCGCACCGTTCGTCGAGCAGGGCTTCGTACGTTTCGCTTACGGGGGCGTGGATGAAGGCGAATACCTCACTCGCCATCCGTTCGTCGAGCACATCCATGTGACCGGCGCTGCCGCGACACACGACGCGATCGTCTACGGCACCGGCCCCGATGCGGAAGAACGAAGAGCCGCCGACCACCCCCTCATCGATACACCGGTGACCAGCGAACTCGGCGGCGTTGGGCCGACGATCGTCGTCGGTGGGGAGTGGTCCAATGCCGATCTGCGGCACCAGGCGGAGCAGATCATGAGCCAGAAGCTCCACAACCACGGATTCAACTGCGTCGCATGCCAGGTACTCGTTCTCCCGGAGTCGTGGCCACAGGCGGATGCGCTCCTTGATGCGATGCGGGATGTGGTCATGGAACTCGTCGGTCGTGACGCGTACTACCCCGGAGCGGCATCGCGCCATTCCGCTGCGGTAGCGGCGCACCCGGAAGCTGAGATCCTCACCGATGGTGCGGGACCGGTGACCTTCATCACCGATCTCGACTTCGAGGAGTCCCACGATGTCTGCTTCACGACGGAGTTCTTCGGAGCAGTTCTCGGTGTCGTTCGACTCCCCGGTGACGACATAGGCGCGTTCCTCGACAACGCCGTCGCTTTCGCCAATGACACGCTTGAGGGCAACCTTGGAGCGAACCTCATCATTCATCCGGCCACAGCGAAAGCCAACGCACAGGCGCTCGATACAGCAATCGCCGGACTTCGCTACGGCACGGTCGCCGTGAACACCTGGGTCGGTGTCGCCTTCGCCATGACCCGCGCTACATGGGGGGGCTTCCCGGGCAGCGATCGCAATGACATCCAATCCGGGACGGGCGTCGTTCACAACTCGCTCATGCTTGAAGACGCCGAACGCACCGTTGTTCACGGATCGTTCGCTTCCTTCCCGCGCACACTCCGTCTCGGGGAGTTCCACACCGAGCAGAAGCCGGTGTACTTCGTGACGCACCGGAGTGCGGAAAAGCTGGGCCGGCTTCTGACAGAGCGCGCCACAACCGGTTCGTGGAAGACACTGCCCCCAATCATCGCGACCGCGATGCGCGGCTAGCGCCGGGGTTCCACACCCACGCGGTGCAACGCCGCCACGATCGTTCGCAGAGGCAGCCCGATCACATTGCTTCGAGGCCCCACCACTCCGGTCACGAAGCGCGAGCCCTCGCCCTGGAGTGCATAGGCGCCGGCCTTGTCCAGCGGCTCGCCCGAGGCCGCATAGGCTTCAGCCTCGGCGCGATTGACATCCCGCATCGACACGAGAGACGATTCGAACCCCTCTTCGATGATGCTGCCGGCGCGAGAGAGGGCCCACCCGGTTAGCACGACGTGCGTTCGTGCGGCGATCGAGAGCAGCATCTCGACGGCCTCTTCCTCGTCGGCGGGCTTGCCGAGGATCGCGCCGTCGAGGACGACCGTCGTGTCGGCTGCGAGGACCACGTCACCCGGCTCCGATGGGACGGCGAGGCTCTTTTCTCTCGCCAGCCGGGCCACCATCCGATTCGGATCCTCGTCCACTCTTGGCTCCTCGTTCACCGACGGAACGTCGACGTCGAACTCGAAGCCGGCGCTCGCGAGGAGCAGCCGCCGCCGGGGCGAAGAACTGGCGAGGATGAGACGTGGCACACCGCAAGTTTCGCACGCCCACGGAGCGATGCGGTACGGTGCCGCGAACAGACCGGGAAACGCCATGGAACGCACGATCTTCGAAACGGAGCATGCCCTCTTCCGCGAGAGCGTGCAGCACTTCGCCGACACCCAAGTCCTCCCCCACCACGACCGATGGAGCGATGAGGGGAAAGTCGACAAGTCGATGTTCCGCGCCGCGGGTGCCCAGGGGCTGCTCGGCATGGCAATCCCCGAGGAGTTCGGCGGCGGAGGCATCGACGACTTTCGCTACAACGCAGTCATCGACGAAGTCTTCTCCACCTCGGGCGCCGCCGCCTCCGGGCTGTGTATCACCCTCCACAACGACATCTGCCTTCCCTACTTCCTGAACTACGCCGACGAGGGGCAACGGGATCGGTGGTTCCCCGGCCTCGTGTCCGGCGACCTCATGACCGCGATAGCGATGACGGAGCCGGGAACGGGCTCGGATCTCGCCGGGATCACGACATCCGCCGTGCTTGATGGGGACGAATACGTCGTCAACGGGTCGAAGACGTTCATCACGAGCGGCATCAACGCCGACCTCGTCATCATCGTCGCGAGGACGGGTCCCGATCCTCATGCCGGCCTCACACTTCTCGTCGTCGAGGACGGGATGGACGGCTTCGAGCGCGGCCGCAATCTCGACAAGATGGGCATGCACGCCCAGGACACGGCCGAACTGTTCTTCGCGGACGTGCGGGTTCCCGTCGCGAATCGACTCGGTGCTGAGGGCATGGGCTTCATGCAGCTCGTCGGCAATCTCCCACAGGAGCGCCTGAGCATCGCCGTCGGCGCCGTCGCGGGCGCCGAGGCCGCGCTGGCGCTCACCATCGAATATGCGAGGGAGCGCACTGCGTTCGGCCGTCCGATCGGACGTTTCCAACACAACCGGTTCGTACTCGCCGAGCTCAAAACCGAGATCGACATCGGCAGGGTGTTCGTCGACCGGCTGATCGAGGAGCACGTTGCCGGAAGGCTCACCATCGAACAGGCGGCGGAGGCGAAGTGGTGGACGACCGAGATGCTCCGCCGCGTCGTGGACGCCGGTGTCCAGATGCACGGGGGTTTCGGCTACATGCTGGAGTACCCGATCGCTCAGGCGTACCTCGACGCTCGCGTGCAGACGATCTACGGCGGTACGACCGAGATCATGAAGGAGATCATCGGGAGGGGGTTGGGCCTGTGATCTCGCGATTGGAGCTCAGATCCCGCATCAGTTGTAGCAAGGCACAAGACACACGTAGCAGGACCCGAATCCGCTCAAAACTTGCTACTGGAAAGCTGGCATCCCGGTGATCGCCTGGCCCAGCACCAGGGTGTGTACCTCGTTCGTGCCCTCATAGGTGTACACGGACTCGAGGTTGTTCATGTGCCGGATGACCGGGTACTCAAGGGTGATCCCATTGGCCCCGAGGACACTCCTCGCCTCTCGGGCCACCTCGAGCGCCGACCGAACGTTCTCCATCTTCCCGAACGAGATCTGCTCCGAAGTGAGCGTCCCGTCGTCGTGCCTCCGGCCCAGGTGCACCGAGAGGAGCATCGATTGGTTGACCTTCACCATCATCTCGACGAGCTTGCGTTGCGTGAGCTGGAACGACGCGATCGGCGCCCCGAACTGGACCCGCTCCTTCGCGTATTCGAGCGCAGCCTCGTACGACGCGCGTCCGGCGCCCGCGGCTCCGAAGAGGATGCCGAACCGGGCCTCGTTGAGACACGACAGCGGGCCCTTGAGACCGACGACGTTCGGAAGCATCGCATCGGAAGGCAGCCGCACACCGTCGAGCACGAGCTCTGACGTGATGGAGGCACGGAGCGACAGCTTGTGGTGGATGTCGTTGGTGGAGAAGCCGGGCGTGTCCGTCGGCACGATGAAGCCGCGGATCCCCTCTTCGGTGTGCGCCCACACCACCGCGACGTCGGCGATTCCGCCATTCGTGATCCACATCTTCGTCCCGTCGATGATCCAGTCGCTGCCGTCTCGGCGCGCTCGCGTCTTCATCGATCCAGGGTCGGATCCGGCGTCGGCTTCGGTGAGTCCGAAGCATCCGATGATGTCTCCCGCCGCCATGCCGGGGAGCCACTGCTGCTTCTGCTCTTCGGAGCCGAAGGCCCAGATCGGGTACATGGCGAGCGAGCCCTGCACCGAGACGAAGCTGCGAACACCCGAGTCGCCCGCTTCGAGTTCGGTGCACGCAAGGCCGTAGCTGACGGCGTTCGTCCCTGCGCACCCGTATCCGTCGAGGTGCATGCCGAGGAGGCCGAGCGCGCCCATCTCTTTCGCGAGCTCCTTGGGGAGGTAGGCCTCCTCGAACCAGTCGGCGACGTAGGGAAGGACCTTGTCACCGACGAACTCTCGGACGGTGTCGCGAATGAGGCGCTCCTCGTCATCGAGAAGTCGGTCGATCTGCAGGAAGTCGTGCGGGGTTTCGCCCCCGGGGCGTACGGCGGAGCTCATGCCGATCAGCCTACTGCTCGGGCGGAACCTCGCCGGCTTCGGTATCGCCCCACCAGAGTGTGCGCTGCGGGAACGGAATCTCGATGTTGTGCTCGGCCAGCGCACGATCAATGGCCCTGACGACTCCGTCGACCGCCTTGGCCTCCTCATTGATGGTGCGGTGATGCCAGAAGCGGACCCTGAAGTCGATCGAGTTATCGGCGAACTCAGTTGCCAGAGCTTCAGGGCCTGGATCATCGAGTGCCAGACCGCATTCCCTCACCGCGGTCTCGAGGACGCGCTTCGCGAGGTCCAGGTCCGTCCCATAGGCCACACCGACGATGATCGTCGAGCGGCGGGATCCGTGCTGCGTGTAGTTCACAACGGCATCGTTGAGGACGGTCGTGTTCGGGATGTGGATCCGTTTCCCGTCTGGTGTCAGGATCACCACGGTCCGGCCGGTGATCTCCAAGACCGTTCCGACGCCGTCTTCCAACTCGACTTCTTCGCCGGGAGCGAACATCGGTGTCCCTTGGAGCACCATCCCCGCGGAGAAGTTCTCCATGAGCCCGCGCCCCGCGAGGAAGACGACCAGGAGGAGGACGAGCACCGCGAAGAGCGCAGGGCCCATTTCGAAGCCGAGGAGGTGGACGGCGTAGACAACGCCGATCAAGATGATGATCCAGCCGACGCTACGGGAGATGAGGAGACGGGCTTCGTCCGAGAGGCCGGGGGCCTTGTCGAGGCTCTTGCTCAGGAGCCGGCGCACGATTCGGGCGGCGATGAATGCAGCAAGAACCGAGAGAGCGGCGCCGACGAAGTCCCATGCAGTCAACGAATCGGTGTTGAGGGCTTGGTCGAGGTCGTCGACGCTCGGGACCTGTGCGAGGATCCTCATGCAACTCCTTCGGTGAACAGCGGCTCCTGGCCGCCGACCTGTGTTCTCGTGATTCCCGTCCAGAGTAGATCATCCATGAACGCCCAACTCGTCCGATGGATCGGCGTCGGTCCAAGCGCGGCGAGCGCAGCGCGATGCTTTGGAGACGGATAACCCTTGTTGCTTCCGAAGTCGTAGCTCGGGTAGTGCTCGGCTTCCCTCCTCATGAGTCGATCCCGCGTCACTTTCGCAAGGATCGAGGCCGTGGCGATGGAGAGGGAGGTGGCGTCACCCCGTACGACCGTGCGCACCTTCTCCGAACCGACGAAGTCCCACCGCCCATCGAGCAGGATCCGGTCGGGTTGCATACTGAGCTGCTCGAGGGCTCTCCTCGCTGCGAGGCGCTGCGCTTGCGACATGCCGAGTCCGTCGCACTCGCGGGGTGTTGCATGGCCGACGCCCCACGCCTCGCACCATTCCACGATGGGCTCGTACAGGTCCTCTCGTGCGCGCTCACTCAGCATCTTCGAGTCGCGAATCTTGTAGACGCGGCGGTTCGATGGAATGACGGCAGCAACAACAGTCAACGGCCCGGCCCACGAACCTCGCCCTACCTCGTCCACACCGACGACGACATGCTGCCCCGCCTCCCACATCTCCCGCTCGATGTGGAGTCCGGGAGCTGGTTTGCCAACGGTGCGCCCACGTGCCACCCGGCGACCTTACGTGATCCGCCCTGCCAAGCAATTGCCACTTGGTACTGATTACTCCCGACGAACCCGGGTTCAGTTGTCCCGTGGATCGAGCGGGTAGTTCGCGTACCGAGCGATGTACCACGGCTGACGCCGTAGGACGCGACGCCACAGTGTCTCGGGGACCGGGTCGAACACATCGTCCACGGTGCCGTCGACAACGAACCACGATCCGACGGCGACCTCCATCTCGAGCTGGTCCGGCCCCCAGCCGGCGTATCCGGAGAAGATCCGCGCATCTTCGACTCCCGGTACGTCTGCCGGGTCGAGGGCGACGTCCACGAATCCGACGCCGTCGAAGGCCGGTCGCCAAGTGTCCGAGGCCTCGATGCCGGGTCGCCGGGCGACGCCGACCGCCGTCTCTCGCTGAACCGGACCGCCCTCGAAGACACGCTTCGGAGGGTTGAGATGGTCGCACCAATCCGGGATGTGGTCCCGGACGGCAACATCGAGCGGCCGATCGATGACGACTCCAACCGCACCGTCTTCACCGTGGTCCATCAACACAACGACGCTCCGGAAGAAGTTCGGATCGATGAGCGCGGGCGATGCGATGAGGAGGGTGCCGGGGCGCAGATCGGTCATGGGCCCAGATTGGCAGATTCGTCGCCGCAGCGGCGAGCGTCCCGGTCCGCGCAATCGCCTCCGGTGCCGCCGGCCGTCAGTGGGGTGCCGCGTCCTTGTCCGGTACGAGAGTTCCGCCGGAGAGAATGGAGACGTGCCCATCGTTCCACTTGACCTCGACGGTGTCACCCTCCACGCGGCGCACCACGCCCCGCCTCGGTTCTCGCCCGACGGTCTTGGTGAGTGTCTTCACGCGCTGGCCTTTGTGCACGCTCATCATGACCATCCTTCTTCGTTGCCTGCTTCGATCCTACGCGCGGGGTGTCGGACCAGGGAGGGTCCTTCTCCCCATCTTCTCCAGGATTCCGGGCGCTCGCCTCGCGCCGCTATCGTCGTATCCAGGAGGTGCGCATGAAGCTCTGGAGCAACGATTTCTCGGACGGCGACCGCATTCCCGGCGAGTTCGCCTTCTGTCTGCCCGACCCCGATCAGCATGCGACGTTTGGACCGAACCGCAATCCCCATCTCGCCTGGTCGGGTGTGCCGGACGGGGCACGCAGCCTTGCGGTCATCTGTCATGACCGGGACGTGCCGACGAAGCCGGATGACGTCAACGTCGAGGGGAGAGAAGTCCCGGCCGATCTACCGAGGGCGGACTTCTTCCACTGGCTGCTCGTCGATCTCGCCGCGGACATCACGGAGATCGGCACCGGGGCCTGTTCGGATGGCGTGACGGCCGGAGGCAAGGACGACGAGGCCCCCTTCGGATGCAGGCAAGGTGTCAACGACTACACGATGTGGTTCGGCGACGACCCGGCGATGGGCGGTTCCTACTTCGGATACGACGGACCCTGTCCACCCTGGAACGACAGCCTCATTCATCACTACGACTTCACCGTCTTCGCCCTCGACGTCGAGCATCTCGATCTCGAGACCGGATTCGGCGGTGCGGCCGTGCGCGAGGCCGTTGCCGATCACGTGGTGGATTCGGCGAGCATGACGGGGACGTACACGCTCAATCCCCGACTCCTCGACGGCTGAGACCACTTCGCGAGCGGGCCTTTCCCGCCCGGTTCGGCCGAGCGCGGTGTAGGTTCGGGAGCATGGACGTGAGGCGTGCCACGTATGAGGATCTGGCCGACATCGAGGCCGTGACGCGCTGGGCGTGTGAGGAGGCGATCGGCGAACTCGTTCCGCATGCCGCCGTATCCGGCTGCATCCACAAGCGCTTCCGGCGCTCCGTGCTCTCCGAGCATCTGCTCGCTCAGCGACTCCTCGTCGGCGAGACCGATGCCGGGCGTATCGAACTCGTCGTCCTCATCGAGGAGTACCTCGACCACACGCAGTTGAACACCGTCGTCGTACCGTCGCATCCCTCTCAGAGCATCGACGGAAGCTGCCTCGTCAACGCGCTCCGATCCATGGGCTGGCTCGGACCGCTGCGATCCTCGATTCCGCTGGGCGACATCGTGGTTGAGCGTTTCCACGAGACAGCCGGTTTCGTTCCGGGGGAGATCGTCGTTGAGGACTTGGCGGGCTACGGCGTCGTCCGGCGTGAGTGGTGGCTGGACCCTGCGTATTCCGCGACTGGGTAGTCTCCCGCAGATGGATTACCAAGCTCTCCCCAAAGCCCTGTTGCACGATCATCTCGACGGCGGTGTGCGCGTCGGCACGATCCTCGAACTCGCCGACGCTCAGGGCTATCAGGATCTTCCTGCCGACGACGAGGAGAGCTTGGCGGAGTGGTTCAACCAGGGCCGCTCCGGCTCGCTGGAGCGCTACCTCGAAGCTTTCACGCACACCGTCGGCGTCATGCAGGACGAAGAAGCGATCCGCCGGATCGCGTACGAGGCCGGAGTCGACCTCGCCGACCAGGGTGTCGTGTACGCCGAGATCCGCTTCGGCCCGAGCTTGCATACGTTCGGGGGTCTGACGAGAGAAGCAGCGATCGAAGCCGTGCTCGATGGTTTCGCTGCGGCGCGTCGCGAGAAGGGAATCGTCCTCTACGCGATTGCATCGGCGCTCCGCCATGAGACCGACTCGGAGGATGTCGCCCGCGCCGCCATCTCGTACCTCGACCAAGGACTCATCGCTTTCGATCTCGCCGGTCCCGAAGCCGGGTTCCCGGCAGACGATCACCTTGTCGCATGCCGGCTCATTCGGGACGCAGGGCTCGGGCTCACGATCCATGCAGGTGAGGCCGACACCGCGCAATCCATCTGGCGCGCGGTGGCGCGCTGCGGAGCAACCCGGGTCGGGCATGGCGTGAGAATCGCCGACGAGACAGACTTCGATGGTTCGCGAATCACGGAGCTCGCTCCCCTCGCCCGGCGCATCAGAGATCACCGCATCCCACTCGAAGTGTCGATCACATCCAACCTCGACACCTCGGCGTTCCCGTCGGCCGCCGAACACCCCTTCGGAGCGCTCTACCGGGCGGGCTTCACGGTCACGATTAACACCGACAATCGGCTCATGAGCAGCATCAGCCTCACCGACGAGTACGAACTCGCGGCGACGACGTTCGGACTCGGACCGGCCGACCTCTCTGAGATCACGGTGAACGCCCTCGAGGCGGGATTTGGAGACTGGACGGAACGCCGCCGCCTCATCGATGAGGTTGTGCGTCCGACCTATGCAAGTCTCGAGTCGAGCCACGCCGCCACTTCACCGAACAGCTGAGCCTGTTCGGGTTCGTTGTGCATCTCGTGACGGAGGCCGGGATAGACCTTCCTTTCGATCCCCGGGACCGCTGCGAGCGGCGCCGAACCGGCAGGCGGGACGAGTGGGTCGTCGGCTCCGTGGATGACGAAGGTGGGCGTCTCGATGTTGACGATTGCCTCGCCTGAGCGCTCCTGGGCTCCAAAGGTCTCGACGGCGAGGCGCGGTGTGGCCTTCGTGAGGACTAACGGGTCGGCGAAGTAGGCCTCGCCCACGGCTTCGTCTCGCGAGAGCTGATCTCCGGATATGGAGTTGTCCAGAGCGAGCTTGGGTGCGATCTTCGAGAGCACGCGGGCGGCGACACGCAGTGGCGTTGGCAAGACGGCATCAAGGGCAGGAGCCGAGAGCACGGCCGCGTCCGGATGCGGCCGATCCTCAGCGAGATAGTGCGTCGATATGAGTCCACCCAACGAATGTCCATAGAGGACCCAAGGGAGGTCTGTGCGAACGAGTCCGGACTCGACGATCTCCTGGACGTCATCGACGAACTCGGCGAACGAACCCACATAGGCCCGCGTCCCATCCGATTCGCCGTGTCCGCGTTGGTCGTATGCGGCAACCGCATAGCCCCGTTCGACGAAGAATCTCGCGACGTGCTGCCAGCGCCCAGTGTGCTCTCCAAGACCGTGGACGATGAGCATCCCCCGTCTCGGGCTCTCCGATGTCCACGTTCGGGTGAGAAGCGACAGGCCGTCTCTCGTCGTGAAGGTTCCCGTCATCTCACTCATGTGTCTCTCCAATCGATGCTGCGTAGGCGGCACCTACGATGCCGGCCTGGTTTCTCAGAACAGCGGGCACGACGCGTGCCCTCGTCGTGATGAGGTGGGAATAGTCCTCGAAACGCTTCGAGATTCCACCTCCGAATACGATCACGTCGGGCCAGAAGAGCTCTTCGATGTAGGCAAGAAGCTCGTCGACCCGTTTCGCCCACCAGTCGATCTCGAGGTCACCCCGCTTGACGAGGCGTCCCGCGGCGTAGTGCTCCGCCTTCTGTCCCTTGAAGATCAGGTGCCCGAGCTCCGTGTTCGGCACGAGGCGGCCGTCGTGGAGGTAGGCACTTCCTATGCCGGTTCCGAATGTGAGGAGAATGACCACCCCTTCGACGCCGGCAGCGGCGCCGAACTTCACTTCAGCGATCCCCGCAGCATCGGCATCGTTGAGCACCGTCACGGGCATTTGGAGCCGCTGAGTCAAGGCGTCGGCCGCGTTGAAGCCGGTCCAGCTGTCGTCGATATTCGCAGCCGTCTCGACAACGCCGTCTCTCACGACGCCGGGGATCGTGACGCCGATCGGCCCGTTCCAATCATGGTGTTCGACGACCTGGACGATTGCATCGATAACGGCGCCGGGGGTGGACGGTTGAGGCGTCGGGATACGCTTCCGCTTGGCGGCAAGGTCGCCCATATCCAGGTCAACGGGAGCACCCTTGACCCCCGACCCGCCGACGTCCACTCCAAAGACCTGCACCGGTTACGACTCCTCTGTGATCTCTCCAACGACGGATGCAGCATATCGGTCGAAGCGAGGACCGGTCATATCGAGCGGCACTTCGATCCGCACGGCGCCGGGAAGCTCCGGGAAATCGGCACCGAGCCTCGATACACCCCTCAGGCTGTCGACGTGCTCCGATGGATTGAACGCGGCAAGGATGACGAGCACCGGGGTCTCGGGCATGGCGACGAGATCGACCCCTGAGATCTGGCGCAGTTGCTTTGCGAACCGGCGTGTTCGCTCAACGTGCCGTTGTGTCTCCTCGACGGTTCCGCTCGATGTGAGTGCCGTGACGCGAGCGCCATCGGGCAGCGGACGCAACTCGGACCACAGGCCGGGGATCCACAGGACCGGAGCGTTGGGAGGGTGCTCGAAGCGGCCGAGGTAGTTCGGATGACCAAGGATCACCGTGCCCTCGATGGATTCCGGCACCACCGTTCTGCCCCGCAGGATCGGGAGTTCGGACACCCCGATTGCCTTGGTGAGTTCGTCTCTGAGCCCAGGCTCGAGCGCCCGGGACACCCAGAGAGGCGCCGTAGCGAGGCGAGCGACGTCGTGTGCCGTCACCGGCGGAGAAACGGAAGCTCCTCGATCGTCGCCGGCACCCACGAACGGCGAATCTCGACTTCGAGCTGAACACCGTCTCCCGGAGGAGGGCTGAGATAGGCGAGCCCGATGCCGTGCCCCAGCGTCGGGCTGAAGTTGCCGCTCGAGACCGTCCCCGTCGATTCTCCCGCTCGCACGGCGTAGCCGTGTCTCGGAATGGCCCGTCCTTCCGTGGCGAAGGCGACCATCGTCCTCGGGAGCCCACCGTCGCGCTGCTCGACGAGGGGGTTCTTGCCGACGAACTCGTGATCCCATGCGACGACCCAGCCCAGCCCGGCCTCGAGTGGTGTCGTCTCCTCATCGAGGTCCTGGCCCCAGAGCGGATACCCCATCTCGAGACGGAGGGTGTCGCGCGCTCCGAGTCCACACGGGACGGCACCGGCGCGAATGAGGTCTTGCAGGAGGTTCGCTCCCTGCTCGGGCGCAACGGCGATCTCCGCCCCGCGCTCCCCCGTGTACCCGGTGCCGGCCGCGGCGTACGACGAACCCAGGTACTCGCCCTCTTCGACACGGAAGCGGCCCGGCATGGAACCGAGGACCTCTGTGACGATGCCGGCCGCCTCCGGACCTTGCACCGCGAGGAGAACCGTCTCTTCTCGAACCGCCCTCACCGTCACCCCATCCGCAGCCGCGGCGATGAAGCGCTCCAGGATGTCGTCGAAGTTCGTGCCGTTCGGCATCACCCAGTACCGCTCGTCGGAGAGGCGCCAGACGATCACGTCGTCGACGATGCCACCCTCGTCATTGAGCGCCATGGAGTACTGCGCTCTCCCCGGCCCGATCTTGGAAATGTCGTTGCAGAGTTGGCCTCGGATGAGCTCGGCGGCGTCGGGACCTTCCACGCAGAAGCGGCCGAGATGGGAGACGTCGAAGACGCCGACGCTCTCTCGCACAGCCTGGTGCTCTGCGATGACTCCCTCGTATTGAACGGGCATCTTCCAGCCGCCGAAGTCGGTGAAGCGGGCTCCGAGCTCCGCGTGGAGATCGTGCAGATGCGATTGGGGCACGGCGGACTCCTGTTCGGGAACGGGGCCTCCCAGGCTAGCCCCCCTCACGCGTACCCAGGGTTGCAGTCCCCGTATACGGCGCCACCAGCCCGCGGAATGAACGCAGCTCTCGATCGCTCCCGAACTGTGGGCCCGAGAGGCGCCTATAGGCCGTTGCGAACCCTGGGTTCCGGCGGCACTTCAGTGGAGAGGTTTGTGACGTCCGGCGGCCCGGGGATGCGCGTGGGCGCCTCGGGAAGCTCCACGTCCTCGGGCTCCTCGAGCCCGTACTTCTCCAAGAGATGATGGAAGTCCCGCTGGTAGAAGATCTTGCACCGGACGTCCGGATAGAGCTCGCGCAGCCGCCGAACCTTGCGGTTCTTCTTCGTGACGAGCTTCTGGTTCATCGTCGTGATCTCGATGTAGAGATCGTCGTCCGGCAGGTAGAAGTCGGGTCGGAACTGCTTCGCGACCGTCCCCGCTTCGTCCCAGTCGATGGCGAAGGCTCGCGGCTCGTACTCCCAGGGAACGTCGTAGAAGTCGAGAAGCCGCGCGAACTCACGCTCGCTGGAGTGGGCGAACGCCGTTGAGTCCGCCGGCCCTGCGAGCAGATCGTCGATCAGTGACCCGCTGCCGTCGATGGCTCCACCTCGTGCTCGATCGGTATTGCTCGCTCCGGGAACAGCCGGTGGATCTCACCGACGAGCTCTTCCTGCACCGGGCCGACGGCGATCCCAAACACGCCCTGGCCGCCGCGGAACACGTCGACCACCTCGGACGGGCTGTGCGCCGCGTAGATGGTCTTGCCATCCGAGAGCAGCGTGACGTCCGTCAGCGGTGTCTCGGAGGCAAGCTCGGCCCGAAGGATCTCCATCGCCTTGCGGATCTTCTTGAGCGACATCCCGGCATCGAGAAGGCGCTTCACGACCTTGAGCTGCACGATGTCGGCGAAGGTGTAGAGCCGCTGACTCCCCGAGCCGGTCGCCTGCTGCATGCTCGGCGTGATGAGGTCGGTACGTGCCCAGTAGTCGAGCTGACGATACGTGATACCGACGAGATTGCACACCTGTGGGGCGCGATACCCGTCGATGGCCTGGTTCGGCCTGCTGTCCACCATGTTCTTGTGCCTCCCAGTTCGCACAGCTTACATCAACGTAATTCCGCCAGCTGAACTACGGCGGTGAAACTAGGAGCGGACGACGCGCGTTGTCAACAACCCATGTGGATAACTCCCGAAGAACCTCAGGAGTGGGCGTGAGGGCCACCTTCGAAATCCTCGGCCGTGACGTGGTCGAGGAACTCCCGGAACCGCTCGATCTCCTCTTCCTCCGAGTCGTCGTGAATCTCCACCCCGGCCTCCTCGAGAAGCTCCGGGGTGGCAAACACCGGTGATCCCGACCGCGTTGCGAGGGCGACGGCGTCCGACGGGCGGCAAGAGACCGTGAGCTCCTCACCATCGGATTCGATAACGAGCTCGGCGAAGAACGTCCCATCCTCGAGCGCCGTAACGTCGACCCTTTCGATGTCCGCGCCGAGAGCATCGAGGAGCGTCTTCATGAGGTCATGGGTGAGCGGACGTGCCGTCTCGATTCCCTCGAGAGCGAGAGCGATCGCCGTTGCCTCCGGCGTGCCGATCCAGATCGGCAAGTAGCGGTTCCCATCTCTCTCCCGCAGCAGGAGGATCGGTGTGTTCGTCGGGAGTTCCACCCGCACACCAACGACTTCCATCGGAACACGCTCGCTCATGAGGTCAGCCTATCACCGGGGATCTGCTCCCCCGGCGGTGTCTCCAGCGTTGCCGAATACGACCCGGCCGAACGAGTCCGGATCGGCCTTGAGGACCGACAGATCCATCACGGCCCAGATCGAGCGCACGTTGCGGTACCGGCCCTGCCAATCCATGCCGTAGCCGAGGAGGTACTCGTCGCCCACCTCAAAGCCCCTGTGCTCGACGGGGACGTCGACGATTCTCCGCTTCGCCTTGTCGAGCAGCGCCACGGTGCTGATGCTCTCCGCACCCCGAGCCTGCAGCATCTTGCGCATCGTCGCGAGGGTGAGACCGGTGTCAACAATGTCCTCGACGATCAGCACCGACCTGCCTTCGAGCGGCACAGAGAGGTCCATCGCGACCGAGACGCGCCCTTCCCGTCCGAATCGAGTCAGGTTGAGGAAGTCGACCTCGACGGTGAGCGGAAGGTGCCGGGTCAAGTCGGTGAGAAAGGGCACGGACCCCTTCAACACGCCGATCACGACCGGGTCGGGATCCGGCAAAGACTCAGTGATCTCACGCCCCAACTCCTCGACACGTCGTTGGAGCGCGCCTTCATCGATCACCTCGACAAACGGTCCGGTCATCGTTCCCCTCCGACAATCTCGGGGAGAGCGTCCTTGAGCCACTCGCCGATGAGCGCAGCTTTCGGCAGATCGGTGAGCTCGGACATCTTCCATCGCCCGTCTGCGAGCCGAGGCATCGCAGCGAGCCGGCGCTCCTCTGAAACGGAGAGTTCGACATCCATGCCGGCGAACTCGCCTCCCCCCTGCTCGGAGAAGAACGGGCGGAGCCAGCGATCCCGGAGCCCGTAGGTGGAGTAGGCCCAGTCGATGAGCTCCCTCGTGTCACGGAAGTGATCGTCTGTCCCCAAGACGACCGTAACGACACGCCGCGGGCCCCTCTCGGCTACGCCGAGGAGCACCTTGTTCGCGAGAGGTGTGTCGCCGGTCTTCAGACCGACAACGCCCGGGTACGCGCCGAGCAAGCGATTCGTGTTGTTCACATGCCGCATCTTGCCGGTCGGGTCCTCCGGCATCTTGATCGTCTTGATCCTCGCAATGTCCTGCAGCGCCGTGTAGTCGAGCGAGGCAAGCGTCATGGTCGTGAGGTCCTTGGCCGTCGTGTAGTGCTGCTCGTGGTCGAGGCCGTTCGGGTTGGCAAATCGCGTGTCCCGCATTCCGAGCTCGCGGGCCTTCGCGTTCATCTCGTCGACGAACGTCTCAACGCTCCCGTCCCCGACGTGCCATGCGAGCGTGAGCGCTGCGTCGTTTCCGGAGCGGACCATCATCGCCACGAGGAGGTCGTAGACGGTCCACTCTTCCCCGGCTACGAGACCCGCACTCGATCCTCTGGTCCCGGTCGCGAAGCCCGGGATGGTGACGACTTCGTCGAGCTCTGCTTCGTCGAGCACGACCATCGCGGTCATGACCTTCGTCACCGATGCCATCGGGCGCCGATCGTTCTGGTTCCACGTCGCGAGCATCACGTCCGCCGTCTCGTCGTAAACGGCCCACGAGGGTGCTCCAACCTTCGGCGGTGGTTCGGACGCGCCGAACTCAATCGGAGTCGTGGGAGCGGTTCCGAGCGGCGCGACGAGCGCGAGAACGAGGCTTGCGGCAATTGAGGAGATCATCGTTCGAGCAGGTTGCGAAGCCTACCGCGGGTAATGCTTTCTTGAAGCAGTGCGGCCGCCTGGGAGCAATCTGCCAACGTCTCAGCGGCCTTGTGGCGATTCTCCGGGTTTCGGTGGCGCAGCAGCGGGGCAACGAGTTGTCCGAGGAGATCCGTTTGGCGATCCGCAGCGAGCCGCACCGTCCTCAGGTGGCGTACTTCGAGTCCGTGTGCGAGAAGGCGATGCGCGGCACGAGCAATCGAGAGGTCGTGGTCCCGGAAGACCTCGCTGCCATCCGGGAGCTTCATCGGTTCGAGGATGCCGACGTCGATGAGGCCCGTCAGCTGGTGAGCGGAGAGCCCCGACGATCTCATCAGCTCGGCGGGTGTGAGCGACACGCCCGATGATGCGAAGTACGCCTCCGGCGGCGGTCCGGCTTCGGGCGTCACCGGCGACTCATCACCGTGCTCCCAAGCGGCGAGCTTCGACTTGATGACCTTCAGGGGCAGGTAGTGGTCCCGCTGCTCCTTGAGGATGTACTCGATCCTGCGGACATCCTCTTCGGTGAAGATCCGATACCCCGACGCGGAGCGACTCGGCTCGACGAGTCCCTGCGTCTCGAGGAAGCGGAGCTTCGACACCGTGACATCCGGGAATTCTGGCTTGAGGAGGTTGATGACCTCACCGATGCTGCGGGTGCGGGCGGCTCGCAGCGGCCTTGCGTTCATCAGATGTTCCCTCGAGCGACGATGAGGTGGAACTTCCCGATGATGACCTCGTCACCTGACGACAGCGCGTACGCGTCGGTCCAGGCACCGTTGACGTACGTGCCGTTTGTGGATCCCAGATCGACGATGCGGAGAGCGTCGCCTTCGACGTTGAGTTTCGCGTGGTGCCGGGAGACGGTCACGTCTCCGAGGAAGATGTCGCAGTCTGCTCCCCGACCGACGAGCGTGTCGCCGTCGGCGAGCACGTACGTCAGGCCTGCCTGCGGTCCGGTCTCGACGATGAGAGCCCACTTGAACGCCCCTGCGACGGTGCTGCCTGATGCACCGCTCGCAGAGGTATCGCGAATCGGCTCGAACGTGACGGTTGGATCCCGTTCGACGTCTGGCTTGCGTTGGTCATCTTGCCGTGCCATGGGCACATGCTACTCGAACCCTCTACTGATGCTTGAGGGTTTCCCGTTCAGAGGGTCAGGCTTCGGTGAACGCGGTGTAGGCGGCGGCATCCATGAGCTCATCGAGCGTTGCGCCCTCCGACGGCGTGATCGTGGCGAACCATCCGCCGACGAACGGTTCGACGTTCACCAACTCTGGAGCGTCCTCGAGTGCTTCGTTGGCGAAGACAACAACCCCGGCGAGGGGTGAATACACGTCGTTGACCGACTTGGTGGATTCGACCTCGGCGAATGCCTCCCCCGCTTCGACCTCCCGGCCGACCTCTGGGAGCTCCACATAGACGACGTCCCCGAGCGCATCCTGGGCGTACTCGGTGATCCCGATCGTCACCGAACCGTCGTCCTCGAGTCGCGCCCACTCATGGTTGTCCGTGTACCTGAGGTTCTCTGGGATCTGCACGGGCCTTCTCCTATCCACGTTCGGGCGCGCAGTCTACCGACTCTCGTCTGCGCCCTCGGCTCCGGCGATCGCCTTGCGCATGTCCCGCATGTAGTCGACGCCCACCACGTAGTAGAGGACGAGTCCTGGGAGACCGAATCCCAAGGCGACCCACCACAGCACGCTCGAATCGAGGCCGTGAGCGATGTAGAACGCGGTGATTCCGAAGTAGAGCAGGAGCGTGGCGGTCTTGCCGAGCCAGCGGACGTCGAGCCGTCGCACTCCCTTCGCCAAGCCGTAGATTGCTCCGATCCCGATGAGGATCTCCCGCACGATGATTCCCCATGCCAGCCAGACGGGCAGAACTCCCACGACCAGGCCGAGCACGACGGCGACGGCGACGGCGAGTCGATCTGCCACCGGATCGAGCATCTTCCCGATCTCGGTCACTTGATCGAGCTTCCGGGCGAGGTATCCGTCGATCCAGTCCGTCGCACCGATGAACCCGAGGAGCGCACCGGCCCAAGCCGTCTCGTCGATGAGGACGAGCCAGACGAAGACCGGGATCAGCAGGATCCGGATCCCTGAGACGATGTTCGGGATCGTCAGCGCGCCGCTCATGGTCTAGGAGACGAGGACCACGCGGAAGCGGACGCGGGAGATCTCCTCGTCCTCGAAGCTGATGACAAATGCGTAACCCTTCGGGTCAGCGAACTGGATGTTGTGGAAGGGGCTGACGATGGGGACGATGCTCGTTGCCCCGGGTGGCAGGTTCGGCGGTGCTCCGACACGGAGCTTCCCCTTCGCCTCGACGTCGAGGGGGTGGCCGTCCTCATCGACGAGCCTGATGCTGAGCTCGAGATCTCGGTGCCGTTCGTCTGGCTCGATCTCGGCCACCATCGCGAGGGTGAGGTTGCGGTGCACGACCGGGAGCGAGCGTGCGCTGATGGTGTCGAAGCCGCCCCCCAGCACATAGAGCTTGCCTCCCTGAACCTGCGCCGAGTCGGCGAGCATCGCCGTCGTGAGTCTCACTCCTGCACTCCCTCTCCCAAGTCTCCAAGGCCGTCCACGGTGCCCGTGTCGGCCGTGCTGCCACGATACCGCCTCTTGCTCCCTCGGTCGGTCACCCGAGTCACCGACCGGGTATCGTGTGCGCCGTGTCGGCTTCAGCGCATGTTCTCGCCATCGATCTCGGCACCTCGGGCCCCAAAGCCGCACTCGTCACGGACGACAGCCAGATCGTCGCACCTTCCGTGGAGAGCGTCAGCCTGATCCTCGACGGTGTCGGTGGGGCCGAGCAGGATCCACACGAGTGGTGGTCCGCAATCGTCCGAGCGACTCGGCGCACGATGGCCCAAGCCCCGACAGTCGAGATCAGTGCCGTCTCAGTGACGTCCCAGTGGTCCGGAACGGTCGCTGTCGACAAGACGGGAGAGGCGCTCGGCAATGCCTTGATCTGGATGGACTCGCGTGGAGAGCCCTATCTCGACGATCTGCGTGCCCCAGGGCCGATCAGTATCGAGGGATACAGCCCACGCCGCGTTCTGCGCTGGGTCAAGAGAACGGGTGGCGCGCCGTCGGGGGCGGGCAAGGATCCCATCGCACACATCCTGTTCCTCCGCCAGGAGCGACCGGACGTCTACGGCTCAGCCGCGATGTTCCTCGAACCCAAGGACTACATCAATCTGCGCTTGACGGATCGCGCGGTCGCTTCGTATGACTCCATCGCGCTGCACTGGGTCACCGACAACCGCGATCCCGACGCCGTCGACTACGACGATCCCCTCCTCGCGTACGCAGGACTCACCCGCGAGCAACTGCCGCCGTTGGTCCACGCGACCGAGGTGATCGGAGGCCTCTCCCCCACCGCAGCCGACGAGCTCGGGCTCGTCGCGGGCACACCCGTGATCGCGGGTACACCCGACGTCCACTCGGCCTGCATCGGCGCCGGCACAGTTCGAGACCACACCGCGCACCTCTACATCGGAACATCCTCCTGGATCAGCTGCCACGTGCCGTACAAGAAGACCGATCTGATCCGTTCCGTGGCATCCCTCCCGGCCCCGGTTCCGGGCCGTTGGCTGGTGGCCAACGAGCAGGAGACCGCCGGCAAGGCTCTCGAATGGGCGGCATCAGTCCTCTTCGCGGACCGCGACGACTCCGTCTACGAGGAGCTCAACCGTCTTGCCGGATCGGCCGATCCGGGCTCCGGCGGCGTCGTCTTCACCCCTTGGCTCTACGGGGAAAGGACCCCCGTGGAGGACGCAAGTCTCAGAGCCGGCTTCTTCAACCAATCGCTCGACACGGGCCGAGCCGAGATTGCCCGGTCGGTCTTCGAAGGCGTTGCGTTCAACACGCGGTGGTTGCTCGAAGCCATCGAGCGGTTCACGAAGCGCCGCCTCGATCCGATTGCCATGGTCGGCGGCGGAGCGCGCTCGGAGCTGTGGGCGCAGATCCACGCCGACGTGCTCGATCGCACGATCGTCCGTCGCGCTGAACCGCTCTGGGTGAACGTTCGAGGAGCAGGCATGCTGGCCCATGCAGCCCTGGGCCACGTCGAGTGGGACGCGATCGACGGTCTGACTCCCACAGCCGGTGTCCATGAACCCAATTCCGCCAACCGCGGTGTCTACGACGAGCGGTACGACACGTTCCGGCGTATTCACAAGGCCAATCGAGGCATCTACCGCCGGATCAACGGGTGAGGGGATCGTGAACTCCATGGAACGAGCCAGCCGCATCATCGAAAAGCTCCCACCCCGCCTCGCATCACTGCTGATGGGAGGGGCCCGAAAGGTCCCGAAGCTGCGGGGTGCGCTCGACGCTCAGTTCGACGCGATGCTCGACGAGGCTCCGCTCGTGCGACCTGCAGCAGATGTCCCCGTCCACAGGCGCATCCCGAAGGCCGGCCGCGATCGCGAAGAGGTACTCGATCAGATCACTGCTCTGGCTCGGGGCGAAGAGGAAGAGTGGCGGGACGGTTACGCATCGGGAGCCGTCTATCACGGCGACGCTGAGCACATCGAGTTCCTCAACGAGGTGTACTCACTCCACTCACAGTCGAACCCTCTCCATCTCGATCTCTGGCCATCCGGCATGAAGTTCGAATCTGAGATCGTCGCCATGACGGCGCACATGCTCGGGGCCGCGGCCGCTTTGGGCCGGGGTGACGAGATCGTGGGCTCGGTGACATCCGGCGGGACCGAGTCGATCATCATGGCAATGAAGTCGTATCGGGATCGTTCCGGTCTCTCGCGGCCGCAGATGGTCATCCCGGATTCCGCTCATGTCGCTTTCGACAAGGCCGCCGCCTATTTCGGTTTCGATCAGGTGAGGGTCCCCGTCGGGGAGGACTACCGCGCCGACGTCGCTGCGATGGCAAGGGCCGTGACGAAGCGCACCGTCGTCATCGCAGGGTCGACGCCGGGCTTCCCGCACGGCGTCGTCGACCCGATCCCGGAGCTGTCCGACATGGCCAGGGAACGTGGCGTCGGTTTCCACACGGATGCGTGTCTGGGAGGGTTCGTGCTCCCGTGGGCGGAGCGCCTCGGCTATGAGGTGCCGCTCTTCGATTTCCGGCTCCCCGGGGTGACGTCCATATCCGTCGATACACACAAGTACGGCTACTCGGCGAAGGGCACCTCCGTTGTGCTCTATCGCGGACGTGACCTGCGGAGGCATCAGTTCCACGTCGCCACCGAATGGCCGGGCGGCCTCTACTACTCCCCCACGCTCGCGGGAAGTCGCCCCGGCGGGCTCCTGGCCGCAGCCTGGGCTGCGTTGCTGTCCATGGGCGAAGACGGCTACCTCGAAGCAACCGAGAGAATCCTCGCAACGGGCGAGAGGATCCGTCGCGGGATCTCCGAGATCGATGGATTGCGGGTTCTCGGCGATCCGTTGTGGGTCATCGCCTTCGCTTCCGACGACGTCGACATCTACGAGGTGATGGCCCGCATGGCGAAGCGAGGATGGAGCTTGAACGGCCTCCATCATCCTTCAGCAGTGCACATCGCCGTCACACTCCGCCACACCCAGTCCGGCGTCGCCGAGCGATTCCTGGATGATCTGAGCGGCGTCGTCGAAGCGACACGCTCAGCCGGTGGAGAGGCAGCCACCGGTTCTGCCCCGATGTACGGCATGGCCGCGACCTTCCCCGCTCGTGAGGCCGTTGAGGAGTTGATGCTCCGGTACATCGATCGCATCTACGAAGTCGACGACGACTGACCGAACGTCGCTCGCTTCAGGAACCGAACAGCGAGACGACCTCATCGTGGAGAAGTCCGTTCGTGGAGAGGCCGCTCCCGGTCGAGTAGTCCCGTCTCCCCCGAAGGTCGGTGAACCGTCCGCCGGCTTCTTCGACGATCGGCAGCACCGCCGCCATGTCCCAGGCCTTCACACCGGCGTCGACGGCGATGTCGGCGGCGCCTTCTGCGACGAGCATGTGGGACCAGAAGTCACCGAATCCCCGCACCCGCCAGGCCCGATCGCTGAGAGCGCCGACCCCCGTGCCCCACCCCGTCTGGGCGAGTTCACGCTCGGCGCCCAGCATCACCTGGGCATCTTCGATGCGCTCGACCCCCGAAACCGCGATTGCTTCGTGGTTCATGTACGCGCCGAGCCCGCGACCGGCCCACCACCGTCGGTGCAGCGACGGTGCGGAGACGACCCCGAGCACCGGTTCCCCGTCGTGAACGAGAGCGATGAGGGTCGCCCACACGGGGATCCCCCGCACATAGTTCATCGTTCCGTCGATCGGGTCGAGGATCCACTGCCACGGCCCTCCACCCGAAGTCCCGAACTCCTCGCCCAGAACACCGTGAGAGGGCCGGGCCTTGGCGAGCAGGTCCACCATGGCGCGTTCGGTCGCCCGATCGGCATCGGTTACGGGTGTCAGATCCGGCTTGCTCTCGACGACGAGATCACTGGATCGGAAGCGAGGCAGCGCCACCGCGTCTGCTGCGTCGGCGAGCTCCAGCGCGAGGGCCAGCTCTCTTGCGATTCCCGATATCGAATCCATCTCACTGCCCCAATAGTGTGAGCGGAATCTAGCGGCTCCCGCTCTTCGGGCGTCTCCAGTCGCGAGAAGAGCCCCTGCAGAACAGGGACTCTCTTCGTCGGGCTGGCCGGATTTGAACCGGCGACCTCTTGACCCCCAGTCAAGCGCGCTAACCAAGCTGCGCCACAGCCCGTCGCCTCGAATGCTACCGCCTGTCGCGACCAAGCCTCCGCCGTGATCGGCGCCTCTTCCCGGGTCGCTGTGGACCGGATTCCGGCGCCCGTGGGGCACTACCGATAGGATCCCTTCATGGCGCCCGACTGGTTCGTTCTCATCATGGGTCTCTTCGGAGGTCTCGCGATCTTCCTCCTCGGCATGGATCGCACCGTCAGCGGGCTCAAAGGCGTCGCCGGCAACAAGCTGCGGTGGGTTCTCGAGCACCTCACCGGGAATCGATGGGCCGCGGCCGCAACAGGTGCCGGAATCACGGCGACGATCCAATCGTCAAGCGTCACGACCGTCGTTCTCGTCGGACTCGTCTCTGCCGAAGTGCTCACGCTTGCTCAATCCGTCGGCGTCGTCTTCGGGGCGAACCTAGGCACCACGATCACCGCTCAGATCATCGCTTTCAAGGTGACGAAGTACGCGCTCGGCGTCGTCGCCGTTGGCTTCGCCATCGAGTTCTTCGCTAAGACGGAACGCCTCGAACGAGGAGGCCGAGCCCTCATGGGGCTGGGTCTCGTCTTCTTCGGAATGTCGGTCATGGGACTCGCCATGGCCCCGCTCCAGGACTACCCGGGCTTCCACGAGCTCATGACGTCGATCTCGAGTGTCTGGATCGGAGTGCTCCTCGGCGCTTTGTTCACCGCGCTCATTCAGTCTTCATCGGCCACGACAGCAATCGTCATCGCGATGGCCGCCGACAACCTCATCCCCCTCGAACTCGCGATTGCCCTCGTACTCGGTGCCAACATCGGCACCTCGGTCACAGCCCAACTCGCCGCGATCGGCAAGCCCGTCGACGCACGGCGAGTCGCCATGGTTCACACGCTGTTCAACGTCATTGGCGCCACCATCTGGATCCCCCTCGTCCCGCTCCTCGCCTCTTTTGCGATACGGATCTCCCCCGCCGACGACGTCGCTCGCCAAGTGGCATGGGCACACACCGTCTTCAACGGCATCAACCTCCTCGTCTTCATCTGGTTCACCGGCTGGTTCGCCAAGGCTGCAGTGGCGATTGTCAAGGCCCAACCGGAAGAAGGGCCGGTCATCGAAGCCCGCTATCTCAGCGAAGACCTGCTCAATACACCCTCTCTCGCTCTCGATCGCGCCCGCATGGAGATCGCCCGCATGGGCACCAGGGTCCGAACCATGGTCGAGCGAGGCATCCCGGCAGCTCTCGATGGCTCCGCCGAGGAGCTCACCTCGATCGCGGCTGCGGACGACGAGGTTGACGAACTCCATGCTCAGATCGTCCTCTACCTCGGACGGATCTCCGAACGCGGCATCACTCACGAACAGACACTCGAAGTCCTCGGTCTTCTCGAGGCTGCAGCCGACATCGAGGCCATCGGCGATGCCGTTGAGATCAACCTGGTCAACGACGGCCGACGGAGGCTCGACGCCGGGCTCGTCGTCTCCCCCTCGACCAGAGAGATCATCAACGACCTTGGTGCCGAGGTGCTCGCCGCGGTCGACATCGCCGTCGGCGCCGTTGGCCGTGCCAGTCCGGAGGCGGCCCGGAAAGCGATCGGCATGAAGCCGGAGATCACGGCCCGCTCAGCGCAGGCGATCGAACACCAACTCAGCCGGTTGACGGCCGACGAGCCCGACCGGGTCCTGGCCTACCGCATCGAAGCCGACATCGTCGAGGACATCAAACGGATCTACTACTACGCGAAGCGAGCAGCGCGCGTCGGTGTCCCGAGAGAGCGTCCCGCCGAGCCTGTCTAGCCCGCAACCCGATCCACGAGCCATCCCACGCCTTGGATGAGCCGCCAGGCGAGGTAGAGGACCGTGATGCCGAGAACGAGCAGGAAGCCGACCGGCCACCGCTCCCGCTCTGTTGCCTGCTCGGGACCCGTCTCCTCGCCGTCGGTCATACCGGTGGGATACCGTGACGCCGGGAAGAGAACGTCCGTTCCTTCTTCGCTGCGTAGCGGAGCCGGCTGATGAGCTCTCTGCGGAGCTCTTCTGGCTGAACCACCGCGTCGACAATCGTCTCCGACGCAAGGCGCAGGAGGTCGACGTCTTCGGTGTACTCGGTGCGACGCTCGTCGATGAACGCCTCCCGCTCGTCGTCCGGCAGGGACTGGATCTTGTTGAAGTAGACGGCGTTGATCGCCGCTTCGGGTCCCATCACGGCGATCTCGGCCGTCGGCAACGCAAGCGTCGCCTCCGGGCGGAAGCCCGGTCCGGAGAACGCGTAGAGGCCCGCGCCGTAGGCCTTCCGGACGATCACCGAGATCCTCGGCACCGTTGATTCAGCGATCGCGGTGAGCATCTTCGCTCCCGAGCGGATGATCCCCTCTCGCTCGACCTTCGACCCGATCATGAAGCCGGGCACGTCGGCGAAGTAGAGCAGCGGGATGTTCATCGCGTCGCAGAGCCACATGAACCTCGCTGCCTTGTCGGCTGAGTCGACAAAGAGCACACCGCCGAGATGGCTCGGCTGCGAGGCGACGATCCCGACCGGCTTGCCATCGAGCAGGGCGAAAGCGGTGATGAGTTCCTTGGCGAAGAGCTCTTTGATCTGGAAGAGCGAGCCGTCATCGACGATCCCCTTGAGGAAGTCGATCATGTCGTAGCCGGCCTTCGGATCCTCCGGTACGGTCTCCGCAGGCCGGTAGCCCTCCTCAGGCGATTCGGGTGCATACGCAGGTGGCAGGACACGGGTGTGATCGGCGACGTAGCTGAAGTACTGCTGGGCCCAGGAGATGGCCTCCTCGTCGCTCTGAACGATTGCGTCGCCGCATCCGGAGACCTCGCAGTGCATCCGGGCCCCGCCCATCTCCTCGAGCGTTGTCTCCTCACCGATGACCATCTGCGCCATGCGCGGCGAGCCGAGATACATCGATGCTCGCCCCTCGACCATGACGACCACGTCGCAGAACGACGGTATGTACGCACCACCAGCAGCACTCGGGCCGAAGAGGCAGCACACCTGAGGTACCCGTCCAGAGAGCCTGATCTGGTTGTAGAAGATCTTCCCTGCTCCCCTGCGGCCTGGGAAGAGATCGACTTGGTCGGTGATTCTGGCTCCGGCGGAATCAACGAGGAAGAAGACCGGGAGCAGTTCGTCGTATGCCGCCTCGAGCGCCCGGATGATCTTCTCAACGGTGAGCCGACCCCAGCTCCCTGCTTTCACGGTCGGATCGTTCGCGATCACCATGACCGGCCGGCCATCGATCGTGCCCCTTCCGGTCACGACCGCGTCTGCACCGTGCCCTTCGGTGACGGCATTGGCGAGCAGGCCGTCTTCGATGAACGATCCCGGGTCGCAGAGGAGGTCGACGCGGTCGCGGACGAACAGCTTGCCCTGGGCCTTGAGCTTGTCGTGGTACTTCTCCGGTCCCCCGGTAGCAGCACGGTCGCTCGCCTCGTGGAAGCGGTCGCTCAGCGGTCCGCTCACGTGTACCTCCTCTGGCGTTTGCGTGCGACAACCCGAACCGGCGTTCCCTCGAAGTCGTACGTTTCGCGCAGACGTCGCTCTATGAATCGAAGATAGTCGGGCGCCAGGTCGCCGCCGCGAACGAAGAGGATGAATGTTGGCGGCTCGGTCTCGGCCTGGACGGCGTAGATGATGTGCGGCCGCTTGTTCTTGCGCACCGGCGGCGGGTGGGCCTCCTGCCACGCTCGAACGACGCGATTCAGTTCGGGCGTTGCGACTCGGGTGCGGCGGTGCTCGAGCACGGTGCGGACGGCGGCCGGGAGCCTAACGAGGCGGGATCCGGTCTTGGCTGAGATCCTCAGAATCGGCGCCCAGTCCACGAATGCGAGCCGATCTGCGACGGAGTCCTCCGTGTGGAGGCGCTCATCCTCGTCGCGAATGTCCCATTTGTTCAGGACGAGGATGAGTCCGGCTCCGGAATCGACGATCTCCTCCGCAAGTCGCTGTTCTTGGTGGGTCGCTCCCTGCGTCCCGTCGATGACGAGGAGGGCGACGTCGGCCTGTCTGAGCACGTCACGAGCTCGCAACACCGCATAGCGTTCGACGTCGTCGTTGATCTTCGTCCGCCGCTTGATCCCAGCGGTGTCGATGATCTCGAACGGTTCACCATCCAAATCGACAACGAGGTTGATCGGGTCGCGGGTCGTGCCGGGGACCTCCGAAACGAGGACCCGGTCCTCGCCCGCGAGTTGGTTCAGAAGTGTCGACTTCCCCACGTTCGGTCTGCCCATGATCGCGAGGCTCGCGATCACTTCATCGGCAACGCTCTCCCCCATGTCGGGGAGCAGTTCCACCAGGCGCTCGAGCAGATCTCCGGTGTTGCGGCCGTGGAGGGCCGAGATCGGGAACGGCTCGCCGAGGCCAAGGGACCACAAATGATTGAGGTCGGACTCGATCGCCGGCCCGTCGGCTTTGTTGGCGACGAAGAGATAGGGAACCTCACTGCGCTGAAGGATCCGCGCCACTCCGATGTCATCATCGGTCAACTCTGCGGTCCCGTCCGTCACGAACACGACGACGTCGGCTCCGCCGACCGCGATCTCCGCCTGCTCCCTGATGTCGGCAGTGAGCTGTTCTCCGGGGCGGTACTCCCAGCCGCCGGTGTCGATCACGATGAAGTCCCTGCCTCCCCAGTCGGCGATGAATTCCCGCCGGTCGCGGGTCACGCCCGCCTGTTCATCGACGACCGCGGCTTTGCGCCGGACGATGCGATTGACGAGCGTGGATTTGCCGACGTTGGGTCGGCCCAGGATGACAACGACCGGAAGTCGACTCATGCGGCTGCTCCTTCGATGAGGCCTCCGGCCGTGGCCGGTGTGACGATGATCGGGACGGGGGTTCTGGCGCGGATCTGTTCGAGGGTCGTGTCATCGAGGAAGCGGTCCCCCGAGAGGGCGACGTCGGGCAAGAGGTAGCGCGCCGGAGGCTGATCGTCGTTGGCGATCGCGTCGGCGATGTCCGATCCAACGAGGAGCCCCACGACGGCCGTATTGCCACCGAAGAACCGGTTCTCGACGTGAACGAGTCGCAAGGGCCGACCTGCGATGGCTTGCAGGCGCGGGAGGAGCGGTCGGAGCGCCGTCGCACCGTATGCCCCGGTGATGATCCCGACTGTGCCGTCCTCCCCGTCCGGGTCCGTCCCTGTGTGCCGAGGTGAGCGATACCCCTCGCTCGGGGCGGACGGAATGGTCCGCCACTCCCCCGTCAGGCCGGGCAGATGGGCGTCTCCCCCCGCCTCGATGGCGACCAACTCGTTCGTGAACGCCCGAACCATGCCGATACCGTTCTCGTGTTGTGTGAAGCCCTCGTAGTCGTTGGTCTCGGGCACGTCGACTCCTGCAACGAGATAGAGCTCGTCCGACGCGAAGAACAGCCTTCTTCCCACGCGGCGCAGCCCTTCCCCTTGCCAGAAGTGCACGATCTCGAGATCGGCCATCGCCTCCTCGGGGGTGTGGACGCGAAGATTCGACTCGGTGTTGTACCGCGAGAGGCCGAGCGGGACGATACCGACCGAGGCGAGATCCGGGTAGCGGGCCACGATCTCTGCCGCAGTGCGCTCGAGCACCTCTGCGTTGTTGATGCCGGGGCACAGCACGATCTGTCCGTGCACCTCGACCCCGTGATCGAGGAGCGCACGGAGCCACCGCAGCGACGTGGCTCCCCGCGGGTTGCGCAGCATCCGCGACCGCGTGTCGGGATCAGTCGCGTGAATTGACACGTAGAGCGGACCGAGCCGCTCCTCGACGACACGGGCGAGGTCGAGCTCGGTGAAGCGCGTCAGCGTCGTGAAGTTGCCGTAGAGGAACGAGAGCCGGTAGTCATCGTCCTTGAGGTAGAGCGACTCCCGCATGCCGGGCGGGAGTTGGTAGATGAAGCAGAACTCGCAGTGGTTGTCACATGTCTGCACCCGGTCGAAGATGGACGAGGAGAGCCTGAGCCCGAGCGGCTCTCCCGCCCCCTTCCCGATTGTGATCACCCGTTCTCCGTCCGGCCCCCGGACGGTGACCTCCGGGTCGGGATCGTCGATGAGCTGTTGATACTCGATCACGTCCGAGGGAACGACGCCGTTCACAGCGATCAGCTCATCACCGATGGAGAGCCCGGCCGCGGCTGCGGGGCTCTCGCCGACGACCTCGATCACGGTGGGATTCGACATGAGTGCGGCGGATGGTACCTACCGAGTCCCCGTTCGATCGGCCCTATCCTCGCCGTCATGAGTTCGAAGGTTCTCCTCGCCGAACCGCGCGGCTTCTGCGCAGGTGTCGAGATGGCCATCAAGGCCCTCACGTGGATGGTTCAGGTCTTCGAACCCCCGGTCTACTGCTATCACGAGATCGTTCACAACGCTGCGGTCGTCGACGCCTTCGAGCGTGCCGGCGTGGTGTTCATCAACGACGTCTCCAGCGTGCCGCCCGGACGTCCGGTGATGCTCTCCGCTCACGGCTCGTCGCCCGATGTCGTTGCCGCAGCTGAGGGTCGGGCCGCTGTGATGATCGACGCCGTGTGCCCGCTCGTCACAAAGGTCCACCATGAGATGCGCCGCATGTCCGACAAGGGCTTTGACATTATCTACGTCGGTCACGAAGGCCACGATGAGGCGGTTGGCGCAATCGCCGAAGCACCCGACGCGGCGACCCTTGTGGACCCATCCGAAGGGCTTGGATCCTTCACTCCCCGCGATCCCGGAAAGGTCGCACTCCTCGCCCAGACAACGCTCGGCCTCTATGAGTGGGAGGGGCTCCTCGACGACGCGTCCAACCGATTCCCGGATCTCGCAACGGCGAAGAAGAGCGACCTCTGTTACGCGACGACGAATCGGCAGACGGCGATCCGCCGCCTCGCGGAGCAGACGACCGTCATCCTCGTGGTCGGATCGGAGAACTCGTCGAACACGCAGGCTCTCGTTCGAGTGGCCAGGAATGCCGGCGTTCGGGCGTATCGGGTCGACGGACCGGGAGATGTCGACGGCTCTTGGTTCGACGAGCGCGACATCGTGGGAGTGACGGCGGGCGCCTCGGCTCCCGATCAACGCGTACGGGCCGTCATCGACGCCGTGGCTCCGGGGGGCAAGGTCGAAGTTGTTCGAATCAACGACGAGGATGAGTACTTCCCCCTCCCGCCTCGTCTCCGAGCATTCGTGAAGACACTCCAGGCCCTCGTTGAAGGCGCGTTCGCCGCCCCGAGCCCCGGTGCCTCGGGGCCTATCGAAGAAGATCGCGGTTGGAACGCAACCGAGGCGCTCGAGCTTCTCGGCGTCTGACTGCTTGCTCCAGCGGACGTCTGTGGGTTCCAAGAATTCTTGAGATTTCTGTGCCTCAAGGTCCGTTCCTGTCATAGCTGGCTGATACGTTGCGTGAATGAAGACGACGACCGCCCCCACATCCAGCAGTCTCTCCTTCGAGGAGATGACGACCGACGCACTCGAGCAGGTCGCGTTGAGCGTCGAGGCGTCCATCGCTCAGGGCCGTGCCCTGCAGATGGGGATCATCCGTGAACTGGACCGTCGTCAGATCCACACCGGAGACGGCTGTCGCTCGATGGTCGAATGGGTCACGGGCAGGCTCGATATCTCTTCGGATACTGCAAAGAAGCTGGTGAGCACCGCGAAACGCCTCGAGACATTGCCGACCGTCACAGCCGCAGCCCAGGAGGGGACGGTCACGTTCGACCGGACGTGGGCGGTCGCGAAG
>JBDLHX010000015.1:0-34891 GCA_039715165.1 Actinomycetota bacterium | reverse complement strand
GAGGACGGCCTCGTCGATGCCGAGGTGGTCCATCAGCCCGATCGCGTCGGCGGCAGAGTCCCAGTACGTGAACGGGCCGTCGACCGGCGTGTCGCCGAATCCGCGCTCGTCCCAGGTCACGCACCGGTAGGTATCCGAGAGCGCCTCGATCTGAGCGTCGAACATCGTTCGATCCATCAAGAAGCCGTGGCTGAAGACAAGCGCCGGCCCATCCCCTCCGGTGTCGTCGTATGCGATCTGCTGACCATTCACGTTGGCTACCGGCATGACCTCTCCCTCGTCTGGCGTAGGAAACGGCAGCATTCTGCCGCAATCTACGCCAGAGTCCTAAGCGGCGGGGCATACAACCGTCGACGAATCGTGGTTCTTGTGGCACAATCTTCGCTACCAGAGAAAGGAGGTGGTCCAAGTTGAGTGAAAGAATCAGCAGGACTCTGGAGGTGGCCGGGCGCTAACGGCCGCTACTGAAAGGAGTGGCCGTTCCTCTGCGGAGGAAGGTGGCGACTCCAACTCGGGCCACCGCAACCCGGAGATCCGTGGGCTGGTCCTCCCGCGGCAGCGAGAATCTCGCTGAAGTGTCTCCGGGTTTCACCCTGCCTGGAGAACCATGAGCACCGAGTATCGGCTCGTGACGGACGGCGACTACGACCACGGCGCGATCGTTCGCATAGGCCGGGCGATTCGGTCCGATGACTACGTCTCCGTGGCAGATATCCAGGACTGGGAAGAGAATCAGCGTCGAGCCGGCCGGTTCAATGGTCGTTGGCTGGCATCGGTCTCTGATGAGGTCGTGGGTTCCGCATACTTCGGCCAAAGCCCATGGGTCGAGTCGGCGACCATGTTCACCCATGTCATGGTGCACCCCGACCACCAGCAGCGAGGCTACGGCCGGACGCTCCTCGAGCGGCTGGAGGTCTCGGCACGTGAGCACGGGGCGCGACGTCTCCTTGGGAACGTCCACGAGAGCAACCGGCGTTCAGTCCGGTTCGTCGAGCTGGCAGGCTTCGAGGAGATGGATCGGGAGTGGCGGTCCACGCTCGAACTCGCAATGTTCGATCCCGATGCATGGAGAGACCTGATCGACCGGATTGAGTCAGCCGGCATTTGTTTCATCTCTGTCGAGGTGCTGCAAGAGACGTTCCCCGAATGGAAGCGGGAGCTCCATCGGCTCTACGTCGATATCGAAAGCGATGTACCCACCCCCTTTGACATTCTCGAGATGCCGTTCGAGGACTTCGACTCGCTCTCGCTCGGGCGTCGCCTGCTTGCCGAGGGGTTCCTCGTGGCTATGGACGGCGACACGATGATTGGGTTGACCGAACCGCAGCCGGTTGACGACGACCCGACCGCGATTTCCCAGGAGCTCACGGGCGTGCGAGCCGACTACCGGGGCCGCGGCATCGCCACAGCACTCAAGGCCGCGGCCGCGATCTGGGCGAAGGAGCAGGGATACACGTCGATGCGGACCTACAACGCACAGTCGAACGCGGCGATGCTCGCCGTCAACACGCGACTCGGCTACGAGCGCGAGCACGGCCAGATCGAGTACGTGAAGAACCTGTAGGGTCGGCGTCGATGGCGAAGCTCATTCCCCACATCGCCTCGGAGATCGGGCCGCTGCGCGCCGTCATGGTGCATCGGCCCGGTATCGAGATCGCCCGCATCACGCCGGAGAACAAGGAAGCACTGCTCTTCGACGACCTCCTCTGGCTCGAGAGAGCGCAGCAGGAACACGATCGATTCGCCGAGATGCTGCGGAACCGCGGAGCGGAGGTCCTCTACTTCGAGGAGATGCTCTGTGATGTGCTCGCTGACGAGGGAGTTAGGGGCTTTCTCATCGACTCCGTTCTCGCTCCGGCACGTGTCGGGCCGCGCGCTGCTGAGACGATGCGAGCAGCGTTGCGTGATCGTCCTGTGGGCGAGATCCGAGACATCCTCATCGGTGGGCTCCTCGAGTCGGAGCTTGAAGCGTGGGGTGTCGACCACCTCTTTGCCGATCTCGTCGCCGACCGCTTCCACTACGTGCTGCGACCGCTCCCCAACCTCCTCTTCATGCGCGACAACTCCGCGTGGATCGGCGATGGCATCGTTCGCTCGGTTCTCGCCAGGCCAGCCCGCCAGCCGGAGTCGACGCTCGTCCGGGCCGTCTACGACCATCATCCCCGCTTTGCCGAGGTCGACGCCCCGACATGGTTCGGGGATGGCGAGGACGAACGGTTCCCGGCGAGCATCGAGGGTGGCGACGTGCTCGTGCTCTCCGAGTCGACGGTGATGATCGGACTCGGTGAGCGGACCACTCCGGCCGCGGTTGAACTCCTCGCGAGGAACCTCTTCGAGCGGTCGGCCGTCGAGCGTGTGATCGTCGTCCATCTCCGCAAGGAGCGGGCCGTCATGCACCTCGATACCGTCTTCACGATGGTGGACGAGAGCACGTTCAACGTCTTTCCCGGCATGCTCGAAGGCATCGACGTGCACGTGATCCGCCCCGGCAAGGCACGACCGCTCGAAGTAGAGCCGTGCGATGGATTCGTGTCGGCACTTCGCAAGGCGCTCGACCGTGACGATCTCGAGTTCGTGCCGACCGGGGGCGATGCCATCGGTCGTCTCCGTGAGCAGTGGGATGACGGGAACAACACCTTCGCCATTGCCCCGGGTGTGGTCATTGCCTATGAGCGGAACCAGGAGACAAACCGCAGATTGCGTGATCACGGAATCGAAGTGCTCGAACTCGACGCCTCCGAGTTGGGGCGGGGGAGAGGCGGGAGCCGGTGCATGACACAGCCGATCCTGCGAGACCCGGTCTCACGATGAGTGAGCTCGTCACCGTCACCGTCTTCGAGACGAGATCGGATGCGGAGATCGTCCGAGCCCGGCTCATCGCGAGCGGCATCGATGCTCTCGTCTTCGCAGACAACGAGGGTGGGCTGAACCCCGGCTTCTACGCGCGCTACGGCGTGCGCGTCGTCGTTGCGGAGGAGAATCTCGCCGATGCACGACACACTCTCGGGATCGAGGCCTTTGCGATTCCGGAAGCCCTCATCACCTCGATGATCGGCCACGCCAGGGCGTGGACGCCGAACGAGGCGTGCGGATTGCTCGCAGGGACCGGGACCGTTGTCACGAAGGTGTACCCGCTCGAGAACGCCGACCCTGCGCCCGACCGATTCGTTATGGACCCGGCCGCCCAGTTCGCCGCTGTGCAAGACGCTGAGGCGAACGGGTGGGAGATCCTCGGGACCTTCCATTCGCATCCGGCAGGACCCCCGGTCCCGTCGGAAGCCGACCTCGCAGGAGGCGGAGATCCGGAGTGGTTGAATATCATCGTCGGTGTTCGGGACGGCCGCATCGAGATCGCTGCATACCGGTATCGGAACGGAGAGGCCGAGGCCGTCGAGATCGAGCGCCGGTAACCTCGCCGCCATGACGACCCTCACGGTGCTCGGATCTTCCGGCGGCACGCCAACTCGCACGAACCCCGCCTCCGGCTACCTCCTCGAGACCGAAGGGATGTCGTTCTGGCTCGACGCAGGGACGGGCACCTTCATGGAACTCGCCCGACACATCGATCCGGGCACGCTCGAAGGTGTGGTTATCAGCCACATCCACGTCGATCACTGCACCGACCTCTTCGGTCTCTACGGCTACCTCGCATTCGGTCCGTCCGGCACCATTCCCGTGCCGGTGCTCGTTCCGCCGGGCGCCGCCGAGCATCTCTCTGCCTTCGCCAGGGCAGGGGAGGAGCACGTCTTCCATACGGCCCTTGATCTCGTCGAGGTGGACGCCGGCGCGGCCGTGAAGATCGACGATGTCAAGATCAGCTTCGGGGAGGCGGTTCATCCCGTTCCGGCTCTCATCACCCGTTTCGATACGCCCGACGGCTCGGTCGTCTACTCCGGGGACACCGGACCCGGGTCCGACCTCAATGCCGTGGCCGAAGGAGCGGACCTCTTGCTCTGCGAGGCGTCGATTGCCGGCGAGCGTGACGCACAGTCGTATCCGTATCACCTCACCGCCTTCGAAGCAGGGCGCGCTGCCGCCGAAGCCGGGGTGAAGACCCTTGTCGTCACGCACCTTGCCTCCGGCCTCGATCCGGATCAGGCGCTTGCGGAAGCTGCAGTCGAGTTCGCCGGCGAGGTCGTGTACGCGAGTCCCGGATCCCAATTCACCCTTAGGAAGGAATCATGAGAGAGAATCGAGCCCCAGACGAATTGCGGCATGTCCGCATCACCCGCGGCTTCACCGAGATGACGCCCGGGTCGGTGTTGATCGAGATGGGGAAGACGAGGGTGCTGTGCACCGTGGCTTTCGAAGAGGACGTACCCCGGTGGATGCGGGACTCCGGGAAAGGCTGGGTGACTGCCGAATACGCAATGCTCCCCGGCTCGAGCCCGCAGCGCATCCGCCGTTCAGCGATCGAAGGTGGACGTACGAAGGAGATCCAGCGCCTCATCGGTCGGTCGATGAGAGCCGTTGTCGACATGGCGGCGATGGGACCGCTCACGGCACGCATCGACTGCGACGTGCTCCAGGCCGACGGTGGGACGCGAACCGCATCGATCACGGGGGCGTGGATCGCCCTCGCCGACGCATTCGACACGCGGATCGCCGAGGGGAAGATGGAGGCGTCGCCGATCACCGATCACGTGGCTGCGATATCCGTGGGGCTCATTGGGGAGGACGCCCTCCTCGACCTCGAGTACACCGAAGACGTGGGTGCGGACGTCGATGCGAACGTCGTTATGACCGGGTCGGGGAAGATCATCGAGGTTCAGGGCACCGCGGAGGGGGACCCGTTCGATCGGAGTCAGCTCGATGCGATGCTCGACCTGGCGGCGAAAGGGATCTCCGAGCTGATCGACGAGCAGCAGAGCTCCAGAGCGTGAGCGGCATCCCGCATCGGGTCGTCGTCGCGTCGAAGAACCCGGACAAGATCCGGGAGGTCGAAGCGGTCCTTGCTTCGATGGAGCATCCTTGGGAGATCGTGCGGGGCCTCGACTGGCCCGACGTGGACGAGACCGAGGACACGCTCGAGGGGAACGCTGTGCTGAAGGCCGTCGCCGTGGCTGAGGCAACAGATCTGCCTGCGCTCGCAGACGACACGGGGCTCGAGGTCGACGCACTCGGCGGAGCACCTGGTGTGCTGAGCGCCCGGTTCGCAGGACCGGAAGCGACCTATGACGACAATGTCGACCGGCTGCTGGCAGACCTCGACGGTGTCGAAGAGAGGTCTGCGCGGTTCCGTACGGCGATCGCATTTGTGGTCCCCGGGACGGACCCGCTCGTCGTCGACGGCGTGCTCGAAGGAGCGATCACGACCGAACGGAGGGGCGACCGGGGGTTTGGGTACGACCCGGTGTTCCTGGTCGGTGATCGCACGTATGCGGAGATGACCGACGAGGAGAAGAACCGGATCTCGCACCGTGCCCGGGCGCTACGGGCCCTCGCGGCCGCGCTTGAACAGGTCTAGTCTCTCGGCAGGTTTGGAAAGGACCCTCATGCGCCGCACGATTCTCGTTGTTGTCTTCGCCCTCCTCCTCGCCGCGTGCGGGGGCTCATCGACGCCATCGGCGGAAGAGGTGTGTGAAGAGGCGCCGCAGGAAGTCCTCGACTACCTCGCCACGGGATTCGTCAACGACGCCATCACCCTCGAGTCCGGTCAGGCCGTCAAGAGTGCCGACTATCCGGATGTGTGGGTCGTGGCCGGAATCCTCGGGGGAGCCGATGATCTCATCGGAGATGCCGACGCGATCGGCCTCTGGGCGATCCAGGCCGAGACGTGGCCGACGGACTACGTCGGGGCCGTCGCCGTCGACAACGTGGGCAAGGCCACGACGACGTGGGGCGAGAGCGGCAACTTCGTTGTGAACCGCGCGACCGACGGAGTCGTGAAGGCCGAAGCCTGTGCGCTCGCCAGCCTCAACGGCTAAGCCGGCTCACAATCCACAGATGAGTTGTGCGGGCAGAGGGACTCGAACCCCCACGGGCTTTCGCCCACCAGGACCTAAACCTGACGCGTCTTCCAATTCCGCCATGCCCGCATAGTCGTGATTCTGCCACGACGCGACGAAGCCCCCGTTGATGGAGGCCTCGAGTGGGTCGCGTGGGAATCGAACCCACAACCTACGGATTAAGAGTCCGGCGCTCTGCCTGGTTGAGCTAGCGACCCACAGAGGAGAATAGCAGTGAGTCGCCCAAACGGCTCAGGGAATGATCTCGCGAAGCTCGTCGATCCACGCCATCGTTCGGACGAAGGCGTCGGTGCTCCGTTTCACGCGCACGCGACACACCCCCCACGGGAGGTGGTTCTTTCGGTGTCCTGTTCCCTTGGGCTTGATGAAGGTCTTGTACCAGCCTGAGCCGGGCAATCCGAGCTCATCTTCCCAGTACAACTTCGCTGCCGCCTCGTCGTTGCCCTCGTGAAGATGGAGGGAGAGGACGAACTCCGCCTCGGAGCCATGGTGCGTGCGTACCCACTTGATGAACAACCGGAGCACCGCTGGATCGGTGTTGACCATCTCGAGGTCACGTTTCGTCTTCGATCCCTCAGCCCAATACATGACAACCCCGGCCAGCCACAAGGGCGTTCGAACCAGTACGTGTGCGTGGGCCCGGGCTGAAGCTTCGATTGCCGCGATCTTCTCGCGTCTTTTCCACTGGGTGTCCACCGGGATCCCGGCTCGGGATTTCGCGTCTGACCGCCTTCGGATGGCAGCGACCTGGTCCGCGGTGAGTTCGATGTCGCGGCACCAGTACGACAGCGTGCTCTTCGGAACGGGGATGAACTCGCGGATCTCGCCGTACGTCAGGCCGAGACGGCGTAGCGCCTTCCCGAGTTCGGAACGCTCCCAGCGGTGGAGTTCATCCCACTCTGCGGCGCGATCGAGGAGATCCTGCGGTACGTCGGGTCTCATTGAGATAACGTATCGCTCAGGTGTGACAGGAAGCGGTCGTAGTACCTTGTGCGGCGTACGCTTCTGCACCGACCGCGGAGCGGTCATCGGGCTGTAGCGCAGCTTGGTTAGCGCGCTTGCTTTGGGAGCAAGAGGTCGCCGGTTCGAATCCGGCCAGCCCGACTCACAGCAATCGATGGGTATCCTCCCCGTCGCATGCGGGTGTAGCTCAATGGCAGAGCTCCAGCCTTCCAAGCTGGCCATGAGGGTTCGATCCCCTTCACCCGCTCTACGAACCCCTTCGGGTTCGCACATCTTGCCCCCGTAGCTCAACTGGATAGAGCAGCGGACTTCTAATCCGCAGGTTGCACGTTCGAGTCGTGCCGGGGGTGCGCATCGTTGCCAGCCGCGCGTCGCTACCCTCAACGATCGTAAGCGTTGTGCAGCAGCCGCACGACGTGCGCATGGTGGCCGTAGCTCAGCTTGGTTAGAGCGCCTGGTTGTGGTCCAGGAGGTCGCGGGTTCGAATCCCGTCGGCCACCCCAATCTTCCGAACTCCCCCCGACACCCATGGAGAGAATGTGCACACCGAGGTCAACGAGACGGGCCGCTTCGAGCGCACCCTGACGATCCAGCTCGACGAGTCTGAGCTCGAAGCTGCCAAGACAAAGGCTGCACACAAGCTCTCGAAAGAGATGAAGATCAAGGGCTTCCGGCCCGGCAAGGCGCCCCGTTCGATGGTCGAGCGCATGGTCGGGGCAGATCACCTCCGCAGCGAAGCGATCGAAGAGGCCATCCCGGAGACCGTCGGTGCCGCCATCGACGAGAGCGGCCTCGACCCGGCCACCGTTCCTTCCGTCACCGCCGTGCGCGACCGCGACGAAGGCGGCGTGGAGGTCGACGTCCTCGTGACCCTCTGGCCCGTCATCGACTTCATCCCGGACTTCGAGGGCCGCACGATCGAGATCGAGTCCCCGGTCGCGACCGATGAAGAGATCGCGCAACAGATCGACGCGCTGCGCAACCAGTTCGCCGACCTCGAAGACGTCGACCGCTCGGCGATCGAGGGCGACTTCGTCACCGTGAACGTCTCCGCTCACGACGGCGAGGGCGAGATCGACGATGCCGTTGCAAACGATCTCCTGTACGAGATCGGCTCAGACTCCTTCTACCAAGGCCTCGACGCCCTTCTCGTGGGCGCCGGCGCCGGGGACATCGTCGAGGGCGAAGGCGTTCTCCCGGACGGCCTGGCGGGCGACGGTGACAGGGACGTCACCCTCAAGGCCCTCGTCAAGGACGTCAAGGCCAAGGCCCTCCCCGAGCTCACCGACGAGTTCGTGTCCGACGTCACGGAGTTCGAGACCATCGACGAGATGCGCACGACCCTCGAAACGAACATCCGTGCCTACAAGCTTCACACCGCCCGTTCCGTGTTCAACGACCGGGCGATCGAACAGCTCGTCGCCGACGTCGATCTCGAGCTCCCCCAGGGCCTCGTCGACGCCGAGACGGAAGCGCGGATCCGCAACCTCCTCGCTCGTCTCGAGTCGGACAACATCGGCTTCGAAGACTATCTCCGCATCGTCGGCCAGGACCAGGCCGGGTTCGTAGAGGACGTCAAGAAGCAGGCAACGGCCGCTCTCTCGACCCGGATCGTGATCGAGAGCATCATCTCGATCGAAGGTATGGCCGTCGACGACGACGAACTCACCGAGGCCATCGAGGCAATCGCCGAGAGCTCCGACTCGACCATCGAAGAGGTCGAGAAGCTGCTCTCCGAGCATGGTCAAGTTGAGACACTGACCGATGATATTCTCAGACGTAAGGCGCTCGACCGCATCGCCGAAGCGGCGGTCCCGGTCGATGCCGAAGGCAACACCGTCGATCTGACCCCGGTCACGATCGACGCAGAAGACGAAGACGAAGAGTCGACCGGGGACGAGGGCCAGGACGAGGAATCGTCCCCAGAGACCGAGGAGTGAGATGACCTACCTAGTCCCCACCGTCGTCGAGCAGACCCCGCGCGGCGAGCGGGCGTTCGACATCTACAGCCGGCTCCTCAAGGACCGCATCGTCTTCCTCGGTACGCCGATCGACGACGGCGTGGCCAACATCATCATGGCGCAGCTCCTCCACCTCGAGGGTGAGGATCCTGACAAGGACATCAGCCTCTACATCAACTCACCCGGGGGCTCCACCTACGCCCTCATGGCGATCTACGACACGATGCAGTTCATCAAGCCCGACGTCGCGACGTACTGCATGGGTCTCGCCGCCTCGGCAGCGGCCGTGCTGCTCGCCGGCGGGACGAAGGGCAAGCGCTTTGCGCTGCCGCACTCTCGGATCATGGTTCACCAGCCCCACGTCTCGGGCGTCGGGGGCCAGGCGACCGACATCGAGATCCACGCGAAAGAGATCCTCAAGACTCGCGAGGAGATCAACGAGATCCTTGCCGACCACACCGGGCGTCCGCTCGAGGTGATCTCAAACGACACGGACCGTGACTTTTGGCTCAGCGCGGAGGAAGCGGTCGAGTACGGTGCAGTCGACCAGATACTCAAGGGCCGTCAGCTCGAAGCCGTCAAAGGGTAGGGAGGCCACACGTGGCCAAATACGAGGGAGCCGAACTCCTCAAGTGCAGCTTCTGCGGTAAGTCGCAGAAGCAGGTCAGGAAGCTCATCGCGGGCCCTGGCGTGTACATCTGCGACGAGTGTGTCGACCTCTGCAACGAGATCATCGACGAGGAGCTCACCGAGACCGAGGAGATCTCATTCTCTGAGCTGCCGAAGCCGCACGAGATCTTCGACTTCCTCGACCAGTACGTCGTCGGCCAGGACCAGGCGAAGAAGATCCTCGCCGTCGCCGTCTACAACCACTACAAGCGGGTGCGCGCCGGACAGCGCATGACCGACGAGGACGTCGAGCTGCAGAAGTCCAACATCCTGCTCGTCGGCCCAACGGGCACCGGCAAGACGCTCATGGCGCAGACACTCGCCCGCCTCCTCAACGTCCCGTTCGCGATCGCGGACGCGACGGCGCTCACCGAGGCCGGTTACGTGGGGGAGGATGTCGAGAACATCCTCCTGAAGCTCATCCAGGCCGCGGACTTCGATATCAAGCGGGCCGAGACCGGGATCATCTACATCGACGAGATCGACAAGGTTGCACGCAAGGCGGAGAACCCCTCGATCACCCGTGACGTTTCGGGTGAGGGTGTGCAGCAGGCGCTCCTGAAGATCCTCGAAGGAACCCAGGCATCGGTGCCGCCGCAAGGCGGTCGCAAGCACCCGCACCAGGAGTTCCTCCAGATCGACACGACGGACATGCTCTTCCTCTGTGGAGGCGCATTCGCCGGCCTCGAGGACGTCATCCAGAAGCGCATCGGGAAGAACTCGGTCGGCTTCGGCGCCGAGGTTCACTCGGTCGACGGTCGCAGGCCCTCCGAGCTGATCAGTGAGGTGATGCCGGAGGATCTCCTCGGCTACGGGCTCATTCCAGAGTTCATCGGCCGTCTCCCGGTCATCGCTACGGTCGACGACCTCGACATCGACGATCTCGTCCACGTGCTCACCGAGCCGAAGAACTCACTCGTCAAGCAGTATGCGAAGTTCTTCGAGATGGACGGCGTCGAACTCCTCGTCACCGATGCTGCGCTGCAGGCCATCGCGGAACAAGCGATGAAGCGTGGTACCGGGGCGCGAGGCCTCCGGGCGATCATGGAAGAGGTCCTGCTCGAGACGATGTACGAGCTGCCGGCACGCTCCGACGTTGCCCAGGTCGTCATCGACGAACAGGTGGTGCGGGACCGCGTTAACCCGACGCTCGTGCCGATCACCGATCTCACCTCGGCCGACCTGCCTGAAGAACGCTCGGCCTGAGCCGGCGACGTGGGTAGGTGGCAACGGAACGCCAAGGTGGCGTTCATCGGCTCCCACGGCATTCGGAAGACGACCGCGGCCCACGGGTTCGCGAACGCCATGCAACGGGCCGGACGATCCGTCGAGTACGGGCGTGAGGTCGTTCGGGACAACCCCCTTGGCATCAACGAGGGAGCGACCGGCGAAGCGCAGCTCTGGGTGCTCGTCTCACAGATCCGTCAAGAGCTGACGCTCGCACCGAAGGCCGAGGTGCTCGTTCTCGACCGAGGGGTGATGGACAACTTCGCCTATTACCTGCGCGCATGTGGCGGCGATGATCGATTCGCCGTTGAGTCGATGATCGGGGAGTGGTCGAAGACATACGACCTGGTGATCCGTCTGCTCCCGGACGTCGGCCTGTCTTCCGACGGTGTCCGGTCGACCTCGGATGAGTTCCGGGACGAGATCGAGAAGATCCTGGACGACCGCGTTGCCTCGATGATCGGTGAGGGGCGTCTTGTTGAGGTCCCGGCATCGGAGGTCGATGATCGCTACGACTGGTGGCCCATTGCCGAGCGCCTCGCGGCCCTCATGGGGGAGCCGCTCTTCGCCGACGGAGTGCCGAAGCGCAGGAGTGCTCGCAAGCGCCGCGCGGCGCCACCTCCTGGTCCCCAACTCCCCTTCGGAGACGAGTAGAAAGTAGAGAGAGACCTGCGGAAGCAGCCTTCGGGTCTCTCTCCTCTTGTCTCTCTACTCTCTACTTCTCAGCTACTTCTGGCGTTGGCCGGATTTCCAGACGTGGGTCACGTGGTCCGGGTCTCCCCAACCGCTGTTGTCCAGGAGCGGGTTGAAGTCGATGGCGATCACGTCGGCGTCGAAGCCCTCCCGCAGTTGACCGGAGAGCGGCGCCTGGGGTCCGAGCGTGAGCGGCCCGTTCGCTGTTGCAGCCTCAATCGCTTCGAGTGCCGTCATGCCGGCATCCTGGAGGAACCGAATCTCTGCGCTGTTCTTGCCGTAGAGGCCGGGGAAGAAGATGTCGGTGCCCATGGCGATCGTGACCCCGTTGGCGACGGCGATCTTCATGGATTGGGCGTGGTGGTCGGCGACCATGACACCCTTCTCGTAGGCGTAGCGGGGAAGCACCGCCTCCAATCCGAGCAGGTGGTCGACGACGAATCGTGTCGGCACGTAGACCGTTCCGCGTTCGGCCATGAGCGCGGCCGTCTCTTCGTCGAGGTACGAGCCGTGCTCGATCGTCTGACACCCAGCAGCGACGGCAGCCTTGATTCCGGGAAGCCCGTGCGTGTGCGCTGCGACATAGCGTTCGGCTCGCCCTGCCTCCTCAACGATCACTCGCAGCTCCTCGTCGGAGAATTGCTGGTGGATCGGGTGGTCGATCTCCGACATGACACCACCCGAAGCGCAGATCTTGATGACCTTGGCGTTCTTCCTGAGCTGCTTGCGGACAGCCTTCAAACATCCGGGGACACCGTCGCAGAGTTCACCGAACCACTGAGCGGAGGATTCGATGAAGTCGAGGTCGAACGAGTGACCGTCGGCGTGCCCACCCGTCGGCGAGAGAATCGCTCCCGCGCCGTAGATGTGCGGACCCTTGGACGTCCCGTCGTTGATCGCGCCGGCGAAGTCGATGCCGAAACCGCCGACCTCGCGCACGCTCGTGACGCCTCCGTCGAGCGTCGCCGCCGCATCCGCTGCGGCCCGGACCGCGAGTTCGGGGACCGACCACCGAACGAGATCATGGATGTCGGCGGACATGAGGCCCACGAAGTGGATGTGTGAGTCCCAGAGCCCCGGGAGGACAACGGGGACCCCGGCCACCTCCGCATCCGGGGTGGACGGCGCATCGGTAGACGGTCCGGCGTAGGTGATCGTCTTACCTTCGAGGATGACTGTGCCGTTCTCGGTCGGCTCGCCACGCCCCGGGATGAGCAGGTCGGCTTCGATGCGGACGGTCATTCAGTCCTCCGTTCTGCGGGATCGACACAGTAGCGACCACCCGGGGAGCGTTGTCTGTGCCTGATACGGATGCCCTCCTGCGAGTTCGCAGGCACGCGTCTCTCGAGTCTTCACCGTCCCCCCTGCGGCGAAGCCGAGCTTCGCCGCGTCCCCCCGTCCTGCGGCCGGGGGGACATGAGCAGAGGGGACTAGTCACTTCAACCCGCGCGAGATGTGTCTCGACGGCCACGCAGCGTGGTCGTACCGTGTGGCCAGGCGGGAGAGCACCAGACAGGTGGGCAAGAACCTCGGCTTGGGCTAAGCAGGGGGAATGGTGGAGAGAGGCCGGGGACCAAGAGGTTCCCGGCCTCGGCCATTGTCACCGGCTCCCAGGCTCCTATCATTGATGCTTCAACGGAGGACCCGATGACCGAGGGGCATGATGAAGTCAACGTACGACCCCAGCGCCGTCGAATCGCGCTGGTACACCGCATGGGAGGATGCCGGCGCCTTCCGGCCTGAGACCAATCCCGACGGAGCGCCCTACTCCATCGTCATCCCGCCCCCGAACGTCACAGGTGTGCTCCACATGGGCCACGCCCTCGACCTCACCATCCAAGACGTCCTCATCCGGCGCAAGCGCATGCAGGGCTACCGCGCCCTCTGGCTCCCCGGCACCGACCACGCCGGCATCGCCACCCAGAACGTCGTCGAGCGGGAGCTCGCGAAAGAGGGCATGAGCCGCCACGACCTCGGCAGGGAGAAGTTCGTCGAACAGGTGTGGACGTGGAAGGCGAAGTCCGGCAATCGCATCACCGAGCAGATGCGGACGATGGGATTCTCTACCGACTGGACCCGTGAGCGCTTCACGTTCGACGAAGGTCTCTCGAAGGCCGTCCGCAAGGTCTTCGTCCAGCTCTACGACGAGGGGCTCATCTATCGGGGGAACCGGATCATCAACTGGTGTCCTCGCTGTCACACCGCGCTCTCTGAGATCGAAGTCGAACACGAGGACGAGGCGGGGGAGCTCACCCACATCAAGTATCCGTTCGTCGAGGGCGACGGCCACATCACCGTCGCGACGACCCGGCCCGAGACGATGCTCGGTGACACGGCCGTCGCTGTACACCCGGACGATGAGCGCTACCGCGACGCAGTCGGGCGCCTCATCCGTCTCCCGCTCCTCGACCGCGAGATCCCCGTCGTGGCCGACGAGGGCGTCGAACTCGAGTTCGGGACCGGAGCCGTGAAGGTCACACCCGCCCACGATCCGCTCGACTTCGAGATCGGGCAGCGACACGGCCTCGACGAGATCCAGGTCATCGACACCGAGGCCCGTATCACCGAGCACGGTGGACGCTTCGCCGGACAGGACCGATTCGAGGCCAGGGAAGCCGTTCGACACGAGCTGAAGAAGCGGGGCTTCCTCGAGCGTATCGACGACCACCACCACTCGGTCGGGCACTGCTCACGTTGTGGCACCGTCGTCGAGCCGATGCTCTCGCTCCAGTGGTTCGTGAAGGTGAAGCCCCTCACAATCCCGGCCATCGAAGCCGTCAAGGACGGGCGCACGCGATTCGTCCCGAAGCGGTGGGAGAACAACTACTTCCACTGGATGGAGAACCTGCGTGACTGGTGTATCAGCCGCCAGCTCTGGTGGGGCCACGGGATCCCGGCCTGGTACTGCGACGATTGCGACGAAGTGATCGTGGCCGAAGACGATCCGACCTCCTGCCCGTCGTGCGCAAGCGGCGACCTCACGCGTGACGAGGACGTGCTCGACACGTGGTTCTCTTCGCAGCTCTGGCCGTTCTCGACGATGGGGTGGCCGGAGGAGACCGACGACCTCGCAACGTACTACCCGACGACCGTGCTCGTCACCGGATTCGACATCATCTACTTCTGGGTCGCCCGCATGATGATGATGGGTCTCCACTTCACCGGAGATGTGCCGTTCGCCGATGTCTCGATCCACGGACTCATCCGGACACCGGACGGTCGGAAGATGTCGAAGTCGTCCGGCAACGCACTCGACCCGCTCGACCTCGTCGAGCGGTACGGGGCCGACCCGCTGCGCCTCTCGCTCATCCAGGCGGCCGCGCCCGGGCACGACGTTCCGTACGACGAGGCGTGGACCGACGCCGCCAGGCGGTTCGGTAACAAGGTGTGGAACGCCCTGCGCTTCGCCGTCGAGCACATGGAGATCCGCGACGTGCCGGCGAGCGGCGGCTACCCGGCCGACCCCGGGCCGGAAGACGCTTGGATCCTCGGGCGCCTCGCCGAGGTGACGGTCGAGTTCGACCGGCTCTTCGACGACTACCGGTTCTCCGACGCGTACGGGCTCCTGTACAACTTCGCCTGGGCCGAGGTCTTCGACTGGTATCTCGAACTGGCGAAGACCCCGCTGCGCGATGAGAAGCGGGCAGCGGCCACGAGGGCGACGCTCGGCGCCGTCTTGAGAGACCTCTTGAAGCTCTTACACCCCGCCATCCCGTTCCTCACCGAGGACCTGTGGAGCGAACTGGGGGACGGCAGCCTGCTCATCACGACGTCCTGGCCCGAGCCACCCGCCGTCGCCGGCCCCGGGTCCATGTCGACGCTCCAGGATCTCATCATCGGGCTCCGTCGTTTCAGGTCCGAGCACCAGATCAGCCCGAAGACGCCTATCGAGACAACCGTGAGCGATCCGGACGGGCTCTCCGAGCCGTGGTGGGCGGACCACCTGTCATCGCTCGCCGGGTGCAACGTCGTCTACGGTGAGGCCCCGGATGCCGGAGCGATGAGCCGTGTGATCGCCGGGTCGGTCCAGGCGTTCATCCCCCTCGAGGGGCTCGTCGACATCGACGCGGAACGCACCCGCATCGAGAAGGCGATTGCCGACTCCGAGGGTGAACTCGCCCGTTCGCACGCGAAGCTCACCAACCCGAACTTCCGGGATCGCGCACCGGCCGAGGTCGTCGCCGGGGAAGAAGCGAAGGCGGATGCTGCTCAACAGCGACTCGCGAAGCTCGGGGCGCAGCTCGAAGAGCTCGGATAGGGATTGGCCGACGTGAACGACGCCATCCCGAGCATCGAGACCCGCGACGACGCTGAGGCATTCTTCGATGAGCGCATCGGCCAAGGCGTGAAGCCCGGCCTGGCCCGCATCCAGGGACTCCTCGACTTCATGGGTCACCCCGAAGCCGAGTATCCGGTCATTCACGTCGCCGGAACGAACGGTAAGACGACCGTCACCCGACTCGTCGCCGACATCCTCGGCGCACACGGCATCCGGACCGGGACGTTCACCTCACCGCATCTCCATCGCATCGAGGAGCGATTCTCGATCGACGGTTCCCCGATCACCCCGGACGAGTTCACTCAGGGCGTCTCCGACATCGCCTGGTTCGTCGAGGAGTACGAGCGGCGCTCCGGCGAGGGGGTCACATATTTCGAGGGGACCGCTGCTCTGGCGTTCTCCCTCTTCGCCGGGGTTGCCCTCGACGTCGCGGTCGTCGAAGTTGGTCTCGGCGGTCGATGGGACGCAACGAACGTCATGGAACCGGCCGTCGCCGTCATCACCGGCATCTCCCTCGACCACGTCGAGTACCTCGGGGAGACGATCGGTGAGATCGCAGGAGAGAAGGCGGCGATCATCGGCCACGACGGAGTAGCAGTGACCGGGCCGCTGCCACCGGCAGCGGAAGGAACCATCACGGGGTACGTCGAAGACGCCCACGCCACGTGGCTCCGTTTCGGTGAGGCCTTCTCAGTGACCGATGCGGTCCTCGCAGTGGGCGGATGGCTCGTCGACGTCTCCGGCATCTACGCCGACTACCCCGAGGTCTATCTGCCGCTCCACGGTCGCCACCAAGTCGACCACCTCGCGACGGCGATCGCGACAGCGGAGGCCTTCCTGGAACGGGCGCTCGACGTCGACGCCCTGCGCGACGCGCTTGCTGCAACGACTCAGCCGGGACGGATCGAGGTCGTCCACCACCGGCCGCTCGTTGTCGTTGACGGTGCCCACAACGTCGAAGGAGTGACGGGCCTCGCTCAGGCTCTGAGAGACGAGTTCCCGGCGGCCCAGTGGCATCTCGTGGCCGGTATGCGCGGGAAGCGCTCACCCGCTGAGATCCTGGAACCGCTGACCGGTCTCGTCGAGCATCTGTGGGCGACCGCTTCGGATGATGCCGGAGCGATCGATGCCACAGAGGTGGCGGCAACTGCCGGCCGGGCTCTCGGGTGCGAGACGACCGTTGTCGACCACGTCCCGGAGGCGCTGGAACGGGCGATCGAGGCTGCCGGAGAGGGCGGTGCCGTCGTGGTTGCGGGTTCGCTCTACGTGACCGGTGAGGCCCGCGAAGCGATGATCGGCACGGGCTTCAGACCGTCGGGCATTCACGTCCGCTACGAAGCCGAAGTGGACGTTGAGGGCGATGAGGACGGCTGGGCGGAAAGCGATTTCGACGGGTAGCCTTCCCGCCCATGGCAACAGAATCCACATTCGTGATGGTGAAGCCCGATGGCGTCCGCAGAGGCCTCGTCGGCGAGGTCGTCTCCCGCTTTGAGCGAAAGGGACTGGCACTCGAAAAGATGCGTCTGCTCACGATCGACGGGGATCTCGCTCACACCCACTACGGCGAGCACGTCGAGAAGCCGTTCTTCGGCGACCTCGTCGCGTTCATCACGAGCGGTCCCGTCGTCGCCATGCAGTGGTCCGGAGAGTCGGCCATCTCGGTTGCCCGTACGCTCATGGGCCCGACGAACCCGGCCGAGGCCCCTCCGGGAACCATCCGCGGCGATTTGAGCGTCATACTCACCGAGAACATCGTTCACGGCTCGGACTCGGCAGCGAGCGCCGATCGCGAGCTGGCACTCTTCTTCGGCTAGCTAACAACTGCCGTAGGTACACTGACGACACGCTCTGAGGGAACCCCCCAATGAACAGCCTTCTGTCCTTTGCAGGTCGAGACATGGCAATCGACCTCGGCACCGCGAACACGCTCGTGTTCGTGCGCGGGCAAGGCATCGTCCTCAACGAGCCGTCCGTCGTTGCGATCAACACCCGCGACAACCGTCCGCTCGAGGTCGGCATGGCCGCGAAGCGGATGATCGGCCGTACCCCGTCCTACATCCAGGCCATCCGGCCGCTGCGTGACGGCGTCATTGCAGACTTCGACGTCACCGAGAAGATGCTGCGGTACTTCATCGACAAGGTGCACACGGGCCGCTTCGCGGCGCGCCCGCGCATCGTTATCTGCGTGCCGTCGGGCATCACCGCTGTCGAGCGGCGCGCGGTCGAAGAAGCCGCCTATCACGCCGGTGCGCGCAAGGCCTACACGATCGAAGAGCCGATGGCAGCCGCCATCGGCGTCGGCCTCCCCGTTCACGAGCCGACCGGGTCGATGGTCGTTGACATCGGCGGTGGCACCACCGAGGTCGCCGTCATCTCGCTCGGCGGCATCGTCGTCTCGAAGAGCATCCGCATCGGCGGAGACGAGCTCGACGACTCGATCATCCAGTGGGTCAAGAAGGAATACAACCTCATGCTCGGTGAACGCACTGCCGAGCAGGTGAAGATGGCGATCGGCTCGGCCTGGCCGTACGCCGACGAGCCGGCCGCAGAGGTTCGCGGACGGGATCTCATCAGCGGCCTTCCCAAGACGATCGTGCTCTCGAGCCAAGAGATTCGCGAAGCCATCGACGAGCCCGTTGAGGCATTCATCGACGCAGTGAAGTACACCCTCGACAAGACGCCTCCGGAGCTCGCGGCCGACATCATGGAGCGCGGCATCGTGCTCGCCGGCGGCGGCGCACTCCTGCGCGGAATCGATCAGCGCCTCGTCCACGAGACGGGGATGCCGATCGTCACCGCCGATCGCCCGCTGCAGAGCGTCGTCCTCGGTTCGGGGGCGGTCCTGGAGGAGTTTGACGTTCTCCACGTCGTGCTCCAATCCAGCGGCCGGATGTGACATGGCGTTGCGCCGTAACTGATGCTCCCATCAGGAAGACGCCTCGACCGCGCCACGGCGCTCTTCGTCTCGCTGCTCGCAGTGGGATTCCTCGTCGCGACGTTCGACGTTCGCGCCTCGGGTGAGAGTGCGACCGGCATTCTCCGCAGCGGCGTTCAGACACTGGCCGAACCCGTTCAGAGAGGTATCGATTTCGTCGTCCGGCCGGCCGTGGGATTCATCGATGGGATCTCGAACGTTGCCGGTCTGCGTGACCAGAACGAGCGCCTCGTCGCCGAGGTAGGACGCCTCGAACAGCGTCTGCGAGAGACGGCGGCGCTCGAGCGACGCGTCAGAGAGCTCGAAGCGATCAACGATCTCGCACCGCCCGAGGATCTCGCCGCGATCACCGCGAGGATCTACTCATCCGGCGCGTCGACGTTCGACGAGGTCCGATTCATCGACAAGGGATCGTCGCACGGGATCGTCGAAGGCCAGGCCGTCATGGACGAGAGCGGTCTCGTCGGTCGCGTGGACCTCGTCACTCCATCGTCGGCCCGCGTCAGGCTCATCACCGACCCGATCGTCTCCGTCGGCGTTCGCCTCCAGGACACGAACCAGACGGGCGCTGTGACCGGCCGCGGTGACGACCTCCTGCGCCTCGACATGTTCGACGCCTCCGAGCCCGTGCGTGAAGGCGTCGTCGTCCTCACCGATGGGAGCCTGTTCCCGCCCGGCATCGTCGTCGGCTTCGTCAACGAGACGAAGGCCGCGGACGTCGGCTTCGCCCTGCGCACCACCGTCGAACCGGCAGCGGAGTTTTCGACCCTCGACTTCGTGAAGGTGGTCATTGGGTGGTCGCCGCTCGACGTCGACCCGGCGACGGGTGACCCGCTCGTCGACGCACCGTCGTTCACCGACCCAGGCTCGGTCCGAGAATGACAAACGTCAAGATCTTCATCGCCCTGGGCCTCGTTGTCGGCGCCGCGCTCATACAGACAACGGTCTTTCAGCACGTCCGGCCGTTCGGGTACGCACCGGCGCTCGGCCTGCTGACGGTAATTGCCATAGCCCGACTCCTCGACCCGGAGCCGACGCTGTTCGTAGCGTTCACCGGCGGGTTTCTTCAGGATCTGCTCGGCGGCGCACCGCTCGGACTCTGGGCGAGCGCGTTCACCGTGGTCGCGTTCGTGACCCTCAAGGTCCGCGACCGAGAGGTCGCTGGACCGATCGCTGTGCTCGCGGGCGTCTTCGGCCTCACGCTGCTCGGGCAATTCACGTTCGCGATCCTCGGCACGCTGTTCGGGCAGAGCATCATCAACCGGCCGGGCTTCTTCGGACATCTCGTCGTACCCGCCATTCTCAACATGCTCCTCGCCTATCCGGTGTTCTGGGTTGCCCGAATGGCCGTGCGCCCGGGTGAGAGGACGTGGGCGGCATGAACGGAACATGGCGCCTGGCCGGGGTCGGCCTCGTCCTTGCAGCGTTGCTCGGCGTGTTGGGGCTTCGTCTATGGACGATCCAGGTGACCGAGACGGCCGGGTACATAGCGGAGGCGGAGCGGAACCTCATCCGCGTCGTGTCCACGCCGGCCCCGAGGGGTGACATCTTCGATCGCAACGGGGAGTCGCTCGCAGGCACGAAGGCATCGCTCGCCGCGGTCGTCGACATGGCGCTCGTGGATGACGAGTCTGAAGAGGAGCTTGCCCAGCGTCTCGCCGCCTTCCTCGACGAGCCCGCGAGCGAGATCCTCGCCCGCTTCGAGAAGGCGAACTCCGGAGCTCAGCTCATCCTGGCCGAGGACCTCACCGAGCGTGAAGCCCTCACCCTCGTCGAGCACCGGGAGGACTTCCCGGGAGTCGCTGTGATCCCGCAGCCGGTTCGTGATTACCCATATGGGGATCTCGCCGCGCAGGTGCTCGGATACATCGGGAAGCCATCGACGACGGACCTCGAGCGTGAAGGTGTCAAGGGCACAGACGTCGTTGGTAAGGCGGGCGTCGAACGACAGTACGACGACATCCTCCGAGGCACGGAGGGGCGGATCAAGTATCAGGTGGACGCGGGCCGGTCGGTGCTTCAGCGCCTCGGTGAGCAGGAATCCGAGCCGGGCAACAACCTCATTCTCACGATCGACGGCGGCATCCAGAGACAGCTCCAGGAATCGCTGCAGGCGGGCCTCGAGTTGGCACGCGTCCTCGAGATGGAGGAGCGCAGGGAAGCGCTCCTCGAAGAGGACATCGGGACGCGGCTCTTCATAGCTCGGGACCAACTGCGCATCGACACGGAGCAGGCTGCGCTCGAAGCCGAGCGATCCGGCGAGAGCGCCGACGATGAGGCCGCTGTCGACGAAGACAGCGTCGCGACGGACACCCCGATCGAGATCGACGAAGGCAAAGTCCTTGGATCCCTCTACAGGGGGCTCCCCGTCGATGGCGAGGGTGTGTGCGTCCCCGTCGAGCGGGTCGAGGTAGACGTGGCATCTCGCACGCTGTTGTCCGGGATCAAGGAACGCACGATGCGGCTCGACGCGATCGTCGACAGCCGCGACAAGCGTGTTGCGGTCGTCGACATCGATGGAGAGCGCTTCGAGGTCGAAGTCGGCGACAGGTTCGCAACGACGCTCCGAGTGATCGACATCGGTGACGACAACATCGTCGTGTCCCACTCGGACAAGTGGTGTCCAGTGCGTGCCGTCGGCGTGGTCGAAGACCCGAACGACGGATCGATCCTCGCGATGGCGTCCTATCCATCGTTCGAGCCGGCGGCATTCGTTCAAGGGCTGACACAGAGCCAATGGAACGACCTGGGGACGGTGAACGCCTTCACCAACTTCGCCATCCAGGGCCAGTACGCGCCCGCATCGACCTTCAAGGCCGTCTCGTATGTGCTGGCACTCGAAGAGGGCATCTACCCGATGGACCGCCCCGTCGGTGATCGGGTGCTCGGCGACGAAGCCGAGAGCGGAGACACCGGAATCCCGAACGACGAACTCGAGCCGCTCACCTCCGACACCGACGAATACAACTGCACCGGCAGCCTGCGGTTCCAATTCAACGACGGCTCATCACAGGTGTATCGGGACTGGAAGCGCAACGGCCACGGCCCCCTCGATCTCCACGGCGCGCTCCAGGCGTCATGTGACCTCTATTTCTGGGAAATCGCCCTGCGCGTCTGGAACGAGCGCTCAGACGAGACCGGCATCAACAACGAGGACCTTTGGCAGGAATGGGCCCGTTCGTTCGGATTCGGAACCGAGACCGGCATCGACCTCCCGTTCGAGAAGGCAGGCCTCATCCCCGACCGGCAGTGGTTCCGCGACGAGCAGCGCAAGGACTCCGGGCGCGTCCGCTCGACCGGACCGTGGGTGGGTGGTGACCTCATGAACGCGGTTGTCGGTCAGGGGACCGTGCTCGTGACACCGCTGCAACTCGCCAACGGCTTCTCCGCCATGGTGAACGGCGGAACCCTGTGGCAGCCGAGGGTCGTCGCGGAGATCGTCGACCAAGAAGGCGAGATCGTCGACGAGAGGCCGAGAACCGCCCTCGGGACGATCGACATGCACCCGGCGACGAGCGACATGCTGCGGCGAGACCTCCAGCAGGTCGTCAACGGTCCCATCGGCACGGCCCGGGCAGCGTTCCGGGCGTTCGGCCCGAACATCTCGACCGTGGGAGGCAAGACCGGTACGTCGGAGATCATCAAGGCGGAGAAGGACGTCCAAGAGGTCGACACGGCGTGGTTCGTCGGCGTTGCTCCGATCCTCTCACCCGATTATGTGGTGACGGTCGTCGTTGAACGGGGCGGTTCGGGCGGCCGCGTCGCAGCACCCGTCGCGCGCCAGGTTCTTCAGTACATCGTGAACGGGGAGGAGACGGTCACCGAGCTCGTGGCTGGGGAGCACGCTGACTGATGTCGATCACCGAGGACCGCTCCCAGATCTCGCTGCTCCGGAGGGCACGGCCGCTCCGCCCCGATCTCTTCCTCGTGATTCCGTACCTCGTGTTGACCGCCCTCGGGTTGCTCATGATCTACTCGGCCTCTGCTCCCCGCCTCGAAGCGCTCGGCGCGAGCCCGACGAGGGATCTCGAGGAACAGGCCGCCTTCGTGCTCATCGGCTTCGCAGCGTTCGCGATCGTCTCGCTCATCGACGTCAGTGTGCTTCGCCCGTGGGTCCCGGCCCTCTATCTCATCTCGGTCGTGTCGCTCGTTCTCGTTCTCAGCGATCTCGGGACTGCGGTGAAGGGCGCTCAGCGGTGGATCCAGCTCGGGCCGTTGCGCTTCCAGCCCTCCGAGATCACGAAGCTCGCCGTCATCCTGGCCCTCGCGGCCTTGCTCGCTATCGCGGCGCGCCCGATGAAGTGGGACCGGGTCGCGCGAGCCGTCGCTCTCGTCGCCGTCCCGTCCGCACTCATCTTCCTCCAGCCCGACCTCGGGACGATGCTGACGCTCGGGTTCACAGCGGCCGTGATGCTGTTCGTCGCCGGGGCGTCGTGGCGCCAGATGGCCGCGCTCAGTGTCGCCGGACTTGTTGGAACCGTCGGCCTTTTCCGGGTCGGTGCCATCAAGGAGTACCAGATCACGCGGCTCACCGCGTTCCTTGATCCAACGACCGACATCCTCGGCGCTCAGTACAACCAGTACCAGAGCCAGATCGCCATCGGGAGTGGAGGCCTGTTCGGCAAGGGCCTCTTTGGTGGGACGCAGACGAACCTCCGGTTCGTCCCTGAGCAATCGAGCGACTTCATCTTCACCGCCGTCGGCGAGCAGCTCGGTTTCGTCGGCAGCCTCCTCATCCTCGCGCTGTTCGGCGTGATCATCTGGCGGGTCCTCGTGGCAGCCGCGAACGGCAAGGATCGTTTCGCCCAACTCATCGCCACCGGGGTCGCCGCCCTCCTTGCATTCCATGTCTTCGTGAACATCGGCATGACGATCCGAATCATGCCGGTGACCGGCCTTCCCCTGCCGTTCATGTCGGCGGGTGGGACCTTCTTCCTTGCGATGAGTGTGGCGCTCGGCATGGCGCACTCCGTGTGGATGCGTCGTCCTCCGCTGCCGGGAGATCGGTCGATCAGCGACGTCTGATGGGGCTTCGCTCTTGGCCTTGGTGCAGCCGAGCGGTCCGGTCTACAGTCACCGCCCATGCATCGACGTGCCGAACAGGGCTGGATAGAAGTAATCGCCGGGCCGATGTTCTCGGGGAAGAGCGAGGAACTCATCCGCCGGGTGACCCGCTACGGCATCGCCAGGGTCCCGGTGCAGACCTTCAAACCGCAGATCGACACGCGGTACTCGACGGTCGAGGTCGTGTCCCACTCGAATCTCTCGATCCAGGCGATCCCGGTTGCAGACTCGGAGGAGCTGCTCCACGCCGTCGAAGACCGCACGATCGTCGTGGGAATCGATGAAGGCCAGTTCTTCGACGATGGTCTCGTCGACGTAGCGATGCGGCTCGCGAGGGCTGGGAAGCAGCTCATCGTTGCCGGTCTCGATCTCGACTACCTCGGTCGCCCTTTCGAGCCGATTCCGTCGCTCATGCTCCGTGCCGAGTATGTGACGAAGGCGCTCGCCGTTTGCCATAGGTGTGGCGGTCCCGGCCTGTTCACACAGCGTGTCGTGCAGTCGGACGAGCTCGTCGTCCTCGGCGCACAGGATGCGTATGAGGCTCGATGCCGGCGCTGCTACGACCCGGAGGAGGCTATTCAGGAATCGCTGATTCCTGAATAACCGAGTAGCGAAGCAGCGAAGGAGGGCTTGGCTACTCGGCTACTGAATTCGAAAGCCCCGGATTACGGCCTGCGCGACGCTACTCTCGCTCACCGAGACGACCGCACGTCGCGGTCGCGATTTCCGTCCCGGGACCATCGAGAAGTTCGCCCGTATGTTCAACGTCTACCGGTGCATCATGACGATCACGCTCTGTGGATCGTCTGTGCCCGACCTCACGTTGAACCGGTCGGCGCACGAGTGTCGACGGCTCCCGGTCACCTCGAAGGAGTCCACCGATGGGATTGTTCCGGAAGAAGTCCGCACGCGTCGTTCGGCGCGGCTCGGCTGTCGAAGAGCGCTCGGTGCGCACGGTCGGCGGCGAGTCCGTCACCGTACGCCGGTTCTCCACCGCTGAAGCTCCGGCTCGGAAAGAGCCGAAACAGCGGAAGGCCAAACAGAAGGCGAAACAGAGGCCGCGCACCGAGCAGCGTCGGCGTCGTCGTCCCACGCATCTGGAGGTCGCGCCGCCCCCCGATACTGCCCGCAAGCAGATGCTCGTGCGCACGATGCCGCACCAGACCCAGATCGTCGTCCTCGAGGGCCCGGTCCTCGTCGAGCACTACGTCGCTCGCTCGGACAAGCGCTCGCTCGTCGGAAACGTCTACCTCGGCAAGGTGCGCAACGTGCTGCCCGGGATGGAGGCGGCGTTCATCGACTTCGGCGCAGGGAAGAATGGCGTTCTCTACGCCGGGGATGTGAACTACGGCGCGTACGACCTCAATGGCAAGCCGAAACGCATCGAATCGGCGCTCCAGCCCGGCGACCCGGTGCTCGTCCAGGTCGTCAAGGACGCAATGGGGCACAAGGGCGCCCGGCTCACGAATCAGGTCAGCCTCGCTGGCAGGCACCTCGTCCTCGCACCCGACGCCCAGGTTCGGGGCATCTCGCGGCGTTTGCCGGACGATGAGCGTCGCCGATTGCGCGAGCTCGTTGCCGAGTTCCGTCCCGAGGGCATGGGCATCATCGTACGCACGGCAGCCGAGGGCGCTTCGCGAGAGGACATCAAGTCGGACATCGATCGTCTGGGCAAGATCTGGAAGGGCATAGAGCGCGACTTGGAGTCGGCTTCGGCTCCAGCGCTCATCTACCAGGAGCCCCCGCTCGTGATCCGAGTGATTCGGGAGCACTTCACGCGTGGTTTCAAGCGACTCCTCGTCGACGATCGGAACACCTACGAACAGATCCTCTCCTATCTCGGCGGGACCGAGTCCGATCTCGTTGAGATGGTCCAGAAGTACGACGACGAGCTGCCCCTGTTCGAGCGGTTCCACGTCGAGGACCAGCTCCGCAAGGCGCTCGACCGCAAGGTGTGGCTCCCCTCCGGTGGCCACATCGTGATCGATCGGACCGAGGCGCTCACGGTGATCGACGTGAACACCGGGCGCTACGTCGGTCATTCGAACCTCGAAGACACTGTGCTGCAGAACAACCTCGAATCGGCCGAGGAGATCGCTCGGCAGCTCCGGCTCCGGGACATCGGCGGCATCATCGTCATCGACTTCATCGACATGGAAGTGGCGAAGAACCAGGACGCCGTCCTCCTGCGGCTGCGCGAGCACCTCGCAAAGGACAAGATGCGGACCCAGGTCTTCGATGTGTCGAATCTCGGTCTCGTTGAGATGACTCGCAAGAACGTGTCGGCCGGGCTGCTCGAGTCATTCTCGGAGGTGTGCCCCCGGTGCAGCGGTCGGGGGGTTCTCCTCCACGAAGAGGCCGCCACGACCGGAGTTCCGATTGGGATCGATGCCGAGGACGCCGACGACGGCAACGACGTCGACTAGCAAGTCCTCGCCCCGCTGGCCATAGAGCGGCGTTCCGCTATCATCAAGATACGCTTCGTACGCGAGGCGTTTGACCGCGCCGAGAGAGTCGGCTCGACCACCACAACCACTGAAGGATCATGTACGCCATCATTCGCGCCGGCGGGAAGCAGGCCAAAGTACAAGAGGGCGACGTCCTCGATGTCGAGCGCATCAAGGGCGACGGTGAGGTGACGTTCACACCGCTCCTGATCGTCAAGGACGATGGTTCGGTCATCTCCGACCACGACGCTCTCGACAAGCTCACCGTCACGACCGAGGTCGTCGGCGATTCGACCGGTCCGAAGATCGACATCTTCAAGTACAAGGCGAAGACCGGGTACCGGCGTCGTGCCGGTCACCGGCAGAAGTACACGCGGCTCCATGTGAAGAAGATCGAGCTTCCCACAGCCAAGAAGAAGGCTGCGAAGAAGCCCGCCACCGAAGCCGCCAAGACCGAGGAAAAGGAGGGCTGAGATGTCCAAGACCAAGGCAAGCGGCTCATCCAAGAACGGTCGCGATTCTGCAGCGCAGCGGCTCGGACCGAAGGTGTTCGACGGCCAGACCGTCCACTCCGGTGCGATCCTCGTTCGTCAGCGCGGAACGCGCATCCACCCGGGCGACAACGTCGGCCGTGGGGGCGACGACACGCTGTATGCGAAGGTCAGCGGAACGGTCCAGTACGGAACGAAGCGCGGCCGTCGTCAGGTGTCCGTACTTTCGTAGTTTGTACTCCGTAGACCGTATCCCACATTCCGATCGCGTCGGCCTCAAGTCGGCGCGATTCGTATTTGGGCCTCGCGTTGCCGTGCGCCAATCGGCGGCTACGGAGTACTGAGTACGGGCGACGGACTACGGTTTCGTCCATGTCCGGATTCGTTGACTCGGTACGTCTCTATGTTCGCGGTGGAGCGGGCGGTGCCGGCGTTGCCTCGTTTCAGAAACGCAAGGGGAAGCCGCGAGGCCGCCCCAACGGCGGGAACGGGGGCAGGGGTGGAAGCGTGGTCCTCATCGCCGACTCGGCGATCGGGACCCTGCTCCGCTACGACCGGAGACCACATTGGAAGGCGGGCGACGGCGAACACGCTGAGGGAGAGCTGAGGAACGGTCGCAACGGCGACGACCTCGAGCTTCCGGTCCCGCTCGGGACGCTCGTGCGAGACGAAGACGGCACCCTCGTCGCCGACCTGGTCGAGCCCGGCCAGCGACTCATCGTCGCGGAGGGGGGCCGGGGAGGTCGGGGGAACGCCTCGTTCGTGACACCGGACCGCAAGGCTCCGTCCTTCTGTGAACAGGGCGAGTACGGGGACGACAAGGCGATGCACCTCGAGCTGCAACTCGTCGCCGACGCGGCTCTCATCGGCTATCCGAACGCCGGGAAGAGCACACTCATAGCGAGTGTGTCTGCAGCGACGCCGAAGATCGCCGACTACCCGTTCACCACGCTCGTCCCTCATCTCGGCGTCGTCACGATCGACGGCCGGGAGTTCGTCCTCGCCGACATCCCGGGGCTCGTCGAAGGCGCAGCCGACGGGAGAGGCCTCGGACACGAATTCCTCAGGCACACGGAGCGAGCGAGGGTGCTCGTCGTCCTCCTCGACCCGTCCGAGCTGCAGGTCGACTCGCCGGAGCGGCAGTATGAGGTGCTGGTCAACGAACTCTCGTCCCACACCTCCGACCTTGCGGCGCGGCCTCGCATCGCCGTGCTGAGCAAGTCTGATCTCCCCATCGACCATTCGAACGAGTGGGCCGAGGCTCTCGGCCTCGACCTCTTCGAGATCTCCGGCATCACCGGCACCGGGGTGACGGATCTCCTCCATCGAGTCGCCGATCTCGTCGACAGCGCGGAGCGGAGCGCCCCCGATCGGGAGGGGTTCGTTCTTCACCGTCCACTGGGAACCGGCTATTCGATCGAGCGGTCGAACGACGAGTGGGTCGTGGCAGGGAGAGCCGCCCAACGTGCCGTCAACCTCGACGATCTGACGAACACCGATGCAGCCGATCTCGTGGCGAAACGTCTCGTCGCTACCGGCATCGATGGAGCGCTTCGTGAAGCCGGGGCAGTGCCCGGTGACGACGTTCGGATCGGTGGCATCGTCTTTACCTACGATCCCGACGTTGGAGAGGGGAACGACGAGTGAGGCGGCCAATCGATTCAGGGCGTCCGATCGTCGTGAAGATCGGCTCGTCGAGCCTCACTGAGAGCGGCGGACGTATCGACGTCGACGCGGTCGACCGTGTTGTGGCTCAGATCGCCGAACTCCGGTCCGCAGGACATCCCGCCGCTCTCGTCAGCTCCGGCGCCGTGGCAGCAGGCTTGCCTGCGCTCGGCGCCGACACGCGGCCGAAGGACGTCCCCGGACTTCAGGCTGCTGCAGCTGTGGGCCAGGGAAGGCTCATCGAACGGTACGCCCGGGCGTTCGACCGCCACGACCTCGTCGTCGGACAGGTCCTTCTCACGCGCGACGTGCTCGCGAGCCGCGAGCCCCACCTGCACGCGCGGGCAGCCCTCGACCGTCTGCTCGACCTCGGCGTGGTCCCGATCGTCAACGAGAACGACACCGTCGTCGTCGATGAGTTGCGGTTTGGGGACAACGACCGCCTCGCCGCGATCGTCTCTCATCTCGTCGGTGCAGGCCTGCTTGTGATCCTTACCGACACGCCGGGACTGTACTCGCACGACCCGCGCCTCGTTGCGGAACCAGAACTGCTGAGCGCCGTTCAGCACAGTGACGAGGCGCTCGACCGCCTGCGTGGAGACGGCGGTGCCGGTATGTATGGGTCCGGGGGCGTCGCGACGAAGGTCGCCGCAGCGCGGATGGCGGCGTACTCGGGTATTCCGACGGTCGTGACGGCTGCGGATGATCCAGACGCGGTTCGGCGGGCCGTCGGAGGTGAGGACGTCGGTACGTGGGTGGAGCCGAGACCGGAGGCCCTCGGGGCAAGAAAGCTCTGGATCGCGTTCAGCCTGCCGGCACTCGGCAGACTCACGATCGACGACGGTGCGGTAGAGGCCCTTGTTGACGGCGGTCGCTCACTGCTCGCCGCGGGTGTGGGCGCGGTCGACGGGGACTTCGCACGCGGCGACGCCGTTGAGATCATCGACCGAACGGGTCGCCTCGTCGGAAAGGGTCTCGCGGGCCTGTCGGCGAAGACGCTGTGGGGTGTGCTGGGCGAGCACACGTCGGTTGCGGGTGGAGCGGCCGTTCACAGAGACGACCTCATCCTCCTCACCTAGGCGCCGGGCGAACCCAGGGCTCGCAGCGGCCCATAGGTGTCTCGCCGGCCCACAGTTCGGGAGGATCACGTCGACCCGTTCACTCTGCGGGCTCCTGCGCCGCATACGGGGACTGCAACCTTGGGTGGTCCGTACGTTGCGCCGGCTCGAGCGGTTCATCGAACGAGCCGCGCTCCCGATTACGACGGATCGCATGGGTCGATCGACCCTTTCTGGTCAACCCTCACCCTCGATCCGCCGATGATGTGAACACAGCGACACAGTTCGTCACAGTGATTCCAGAGGGGGGATCTTGGCCAGGATTATCGCGATCGAGGATTCGACTGCGCTTCAGCGGCTGCTCGACATCACCATGCGGGGGACCGGTATCGATGTCGAGTCACACGTCAATGGGGGTGACGGTCTCGCCGCGGCGATCGTGAACCCTCCGTCCCTCGTCATCCTCGACCTCGGCCTTCCGGATCGCTCGGGTTGGGATGTGCTCGAGCACCTGCGGTCCCACCCGGCGACCGCATCGACCCCGGTCATCATCACCACGGGGGAGGCGCGAGGAACTGTTGCAGATCGCGCCGCTGCTCTCGACGCGATGATTCTCGAGAAACCGTACACCGGGACCGTGCTGCGAGCGACGGTGCGGTTCCTGACGACGGGACGGTCGGCCGTCACTGCTGCGCCGTAACCCTTCACACGAGCTCTCCGACGGGGTACGTTGCTGATGCGGTGACGGCAGTGGAGCCTTGTGATTGCCCTGCTTGTTGCCGCTTTGATCGCTGCTTCTCTCGCTCCGGCGCACTGCACGGGGCTCTCCCGGCCGGTTGCAGGCGACGTCGTGCAGGGTTTCGCCCCCACAGGGCGGTGGAGCGGTCACTGGGGGATCGACATTGCCGCTCCAGAGGGCGCCCAGATTCGTGCCGCAGCAGACGGTCGAGTCTCCTTCAGTGGCGTCGTCGTGGGGAACAACACCGTCTCGGTGGATCACGGCGGCGTGAAGACGTCGTACTCGTACCTCGCGGAGCGACTCGTGGTGGCCGGCGAGCACGTGAACCGGGGCGCCGTCGTTGGGATCGTTGGCATCCACGAGGGTCGCGCGGCGCTCCACTTCTCCGTTCGCGTCAACGGGCGGTACATCGATCCGATGCTCGCCCTGCGTTGCGAGCGGAATCCCGGCACGGCGGTCTGGCTTATCCGCACCGTGGGCGCCGTGATTCCGTATCCTGGTCGTCATGCGAGCCATCCTCGGCGGAACCTTCGACCCGCCACACATCGCACACCTCGTGGCGGGAGAGGTCGCCCACGAGCAGCTCGGCCTCGAGACCGTGACGTTCGTTCCGGCGGGTCGTCCCTGGCAGAAAGTCGGTCGCGGCGTGTCCGAGGCCCGCCACCGCCTGCGCATGGTCGAGATCGCTACGGCCGGAACCAATCACTTCGCCGTCGACGACCGAGAGGTCCACCGCGACGGATGGACGTTCACCATCGACACGGTCGAGAGCTGCGGTGACCAGGATGTCGTTCTCATCCTCGGAGCCGACAGCGCCCGGAATCTCCCGACCTGGCAGCGAGCGGACGAGCTCCTCGAACGTGCGACGGTCGCGGTGGTTCCCCGCCCAAGCGTGGATCGATCGGATGTCGAGCGAGCGATCGGGGAGGCTCTGGTGTGGCTCGACATGCCGGCCCTCGACGTCTCCGGAACGATGCTGCGTGAACGCATGGCGGCCGGGAAGTCGATCCGCTTCCTCGTCCCCGACGCGGTCCTCGACTACATGAACGAGCACAACCTCTACAAGAACCCGTCCTAACCCGCTGCCACCTCCCCCTACAATCGGCGCACCAGACCGCAAAGGAGTCCACATCCCAGCCAACGCCCACGCCGAAACCGCAGCACTCGCTGCAGCCGATGCCATCATCGATAAGAAGGGCAACGACGTTGCCCTTCTCGACGTCTCAGACCTCGTCGTCGTCACCGACGTCTTCGTCATCGGCACAGGAACCTCGAGCCGTCACGTCAAGACGCTCGCCGAAGATGTCGAGGAACGCCTCCGTGATCTCGGTGACCGACTACTCCGCCGGGAAGGCGTTGAGTACGGAAGGTGGGTCCTCCTCGACTTCGGGGATGTCGTCGTTCACCTCTTCGATGAAGAGACCCGGGAGTTCTACGACCTCGAACGCCTCTGGGCCGACGCACCGCGAATCGAGCATATCGAAGCCGTTGCTACGCAGGAGGGCTGATAGAATCCCGGGTCTTCCGGGGCTGTAGCTCAGCCTGGCAGAGCACTTGACTGGCAGTCAAGGGGTCAGGGGTTCGAATCCCCTCAGCTCCACGGGAGAGAAAACGTCGGAACCCCAGCAATAGCTGGGGTTCTGGCGTGTTCGGGGTCGTCTACAGGGCGCGTCCGGGAGGGTCTTTGCGGTCGAGAGTCCGCGGAGAGTCCGCGAGAGTCCGCGGGAATACGGCGTCGAGACGCTCCGCGGCGGCCTGGTCGAGGCCTTCGAACAAGTGCCCGTACGTGTCGAGGGTGACCTGAATCGACGAGTGTCCCAGGCGGAGTTGGATGACTTTCGGGTGCTCGCCTTGGGCGATGAGTATGGCTGCGTGGGTGTGTCGGAGATCGTGGAACCTGAGCGGCTGACCGACCGATGCCTCCACTGCGGGGAGCCAGACCCGCGTCCGGAAGTTGCGGCGACGCATCGGGCCTCCTTCGGGTGCTGAGAACACAAAGCCCTCGGAATCCGGCGGGTACTGCTCCATGTGCCGGGCCAGCTCGTCGGTCAGGAGCTTCGGGAGAGCGACCTGGCGGCGGGCTGCGGCCGTCTTGGGCTGGGCGAGGCTCAGATGCCCATTGACGTCTGAGAGCGACTCAGCGACGGTCAGGCTCCGTCCCGCGAGATTCAGACGATGTGCCCGGAGGCCGGCGAGTTCACCGAACCGGCAGCCGGTGTACGCCGCGGTGAGCACGAGGGCCCGGTACGGGCCGTCGATTGCGTCGGCGACTTCGGCGACCTCATCGGTGGAGAGGAAGCGCATCTCGGTCCGAGAGTTTGGTGGCAGCTTGATGCTGCGACACGGCGTACGAGCAATGAGACCGGAGTCGAGTGCCGATGAGAACACCCCTGCGATGAGCAGGTACGCCTGGCGGATGGTCGACGCCGACAAGCCCTTCTCTTCGAGGTGAACGACGAAACCCTGCACATCGGTCCGTGTCACCGATCCGAGTCGCCGCGCGCCGAAGTAGGGGAGTACATGGTTTCGCAGGAGCGACTCCGCGCTGTTCCGGGTCGACGGCCGGAGGTGAACGCGACCCGCCTGCCACGTGGGGACCCATTCGCTGACGGTGGTCTTCTCGAGTCGCGGATCGGTCCACGTCCCGCGCAGCTTGTCAGCCTCGACGGTCACGAGGAACCTCTCGGCGTCAACTCTTCGGCGGAAGGTGCGGGCACGCTCCCCGCCGGCAGGATCTCGATAGCGGACCTGCCACCGACCCACGCCCTTCTTTCGAATGTGCGCCATTCACGATTCCTTCCACGTACACCTGCCGGCTGCGATCGGATCGCTCTACGGCCGGCATAGGAAATCGTCGTTGATGACCCTCTCACCAGAGTGTTATCTCGCTGCAATTTGCCCTGTTCTCGCCGGTCAGGACATGTTTCCGGGACTCCTCCAACCGGCCGGTGTCGCCGACGCGGAGCCGTCGTGACAGGGCGCCTGACACTCTGGTGACACTCTGGTGAGAGGGTTACTGACACTCTGGTGAGAGGGTTGGGTCGTCTGATCTCTGGGTGTGGAGTGACAAGAGACGCTGTTGGCTCCAGGGGAGATCCCGGTGATCGCTGCACATGAGCACACTGGCCGGCGCAAGGCGTGCTCTCGTGCCTGTCGTCGAGGCTTCACCTGTCGCTCTCGCCCCGCGGCCACCGGGAAAGCGAGGCAGGGGCCCACAAACTCGCTGTCAGGCGTCCTCGATGTCGACCAGCAAACCGAAGTCCCAATGGCGGATGACGCCGACCTTTCGCACCCCGATGAGCGAGCCATCCGGCGAACTCGAACGACCTGGATCCCGAAAATGGTCACGAAATGACAGGGTCCTCCTCGACGATGGGCGACATGAGCCATATGCGAAGGAGGAACCCGATGCCGGCATACCTCACGTACGACGGATGTGCCGCCAGTGCGCGAATCAGACGACGTCCCGCCTCGAGCGCGACTTGCGCCCAACCCTGTCAAACACCACACGCACGTGCAACGAGTTGCGGATTGTGTACATGTACACATCGCAGGTGGCGCTGATGGACCTGGAGAGGGGCACGCTGGCGAGGATCGACCGGAAGCTCCTCGCCGGTCTCGGCGACGACGAGGCCTACCGGACGCTGCGGGTGCCGGTGACGGCGTCCAAGTGGTCGACGTGGAAACGCTACTGCGAGTCGGCCGGCGTCTCGATGGGCCGCGCCATCGTGACGCTGATCGACCGGGAACTGGTCAGCGCCTTCGGTGATCACACCGGCGACTACTCGCCGGTGCTGGCGGAGCAGGCCGAGGAGGAGTTGACCAGACGCCAGGAGCAGGTTGCCCGCCGAGAGGAGAATGCATCGGTAGTCGAGGAACGGTTCCGGGAATGGAACGAGCACCTCCGCAGGTGGGAGGGCGAACTCGAGACCCGAGAACGGCGCGTCGAGTTTGCAGCGAAGATGTCTGTTCACCCTGGAAAGGAGCCGACCAAGATCGGTCGCAATGAACGATGCCCTTGCGGATCGGGTCTCAAGTACAAGCACTGCCACGGCCGCCCTGGACGGCCATGAAGCGCCCTCCCAGATAATGCCTTGCTAGCTAGCGCTGGTCACATCGTGTAGACCAGGGTGTCCTCGGTGGCGTCGGGGATGAACACATCCACTGCCTTCTCGAGAAGACTGCGATAGCCATCGTCAGTCATGGTGCGTCCGAACGTCTCTTCGAGATGGCCCATGTTGTCGTAGTCTGAGAACCAGTGGACCTTGCCCCAGGTCCCTCCGACTTCCATGCCCCAGATGACGTCGATCCCCCAGTTGTCCTTCATGTACGCAGTGACTTCGGCGGCGAATGCCATTGCCTCATTCCCCTTGCCGCGGTCTATCACGGCCGTCCGGTTGAGCCTCACACCCATGATTCCTCCTTAGCCGATGGGGGCGACCCGTGACCGGGCAACGCCCAGCTACCGCCAACACTACGCCCACAAGCTGGCTGTTGGTTGGTGAATGCTTCGAGGAGCGAAGCCCTCGTCAGCCAAACGCGGGCTGCGGTTGGTACACGAGATCACGAAATACCGAGCAGAAACGCACAATCCACCAAGTGTCCGGGATCGGCACGTCTGCGGGCGGTGGCCTCGCGATCGCTCTTATGGCAGCGCTGCGGGATGAGGGTGGTGTAGCTCCACCGTGTGCGGTGCTGTTGTCGCCCGGAGTCGACATGACGCTCGAACAT
>JBDLHX010000014.1:0-35146 GCA_039715165.1 Actinomycetota bacterium | reverse complement strand
GGTCGTCGGCTCTTCCTTCGGCTTCGGCTTGGCGTAGTTCCATGTCCAGCTCTGCGTCGTCACCGAGCCGTCGGGGTGCTCCATCAGCCGTGTCACGGTGTTGCCCGACCGGTCGGCCGTGCACGTCCGCCCACCGTTGTTCCCGTAGAAGGTCACGGTGATCGAACCGCCGGTGTGCGACGTGTCGATGAAGACCGGCGCGGCCGAGTCGTTGCGGAACTTCACGTCCGGATACGGGAACCCGAGCGTCGCTTCACGCACGAACGGATAGCGGGAGAAGTAGAGGCTGTGGGGCTTGTGCTCGATGTCCTCGTAGCAGCCGAAGAAGATCGCGTTGTAGAACGTCGTGGCGAGCTGGCTCGTCCCTCCCCCGACGTTTGCGGGGTGGTCACAGCACTCCACCCGTCCACCGATGATCGCTCCGGCCCGGACATAGCCCTCGGCCGTCGTGCGCTTCCCGGCGTGGTCGTTGACCGAGAAGATGTCACCGGGCATCACGATCGCCCCGTCGATCTCGTCGGCGAGCTTCTGAATGTTGATGACTCTGTTCTGACAGCATGGGTGATACGTCGTGAATGTCGACACCTCATCGAACGGCCCCATCGCCTCGGCCATCTCGGTTGTGAGCGCCGGCTCGCCGCCGACCTTGGTGGGCATCTCTGCGTTCCCGGCGCCGAGCGCAGCATCGATCACGACACCGGGGACCGCATCGAGATCGACGACGATCCCAGGCTCGGAGGGGATGATCGTGACCTCTTGGGTGTCCTTGTCGAACTCGAACGACGCGTCGACAGGCGGCGTCGCGTAGCGATCGATCTTCCGCTCTGCAAGAGAGCGCAACACGTCTTCGTCGAGCTCGACCGTGATCACTGCCGGCGAGTTCACCGTGGTCTCGGTCCGCAGTGCCATCGCGAGCCCCGTTGGGGTGAACGTCAGCCTTCCGGGCATGCCTTCTCGCGAGAGCAGCACGGCGTCGCCGATGAGATCATTTGCCCGCTCGACCGCGACATCGACATCGGCGTTCGTGACGATCGGATCGAGATCGGTCAGCGGCAGCGCAATGGGCAGACGATCGAGCGTGTCGAGCGACGCCGCGACGATCCCGGTCGCCTGTGATCGGTCGATGAGTGCTCCGGGCCGTGGGTACTCCGGCACAGCAAGGGTCCCGTTGAGCAGGACGGCGCCCTCATAAGCGGGGTGGTCGACGACGGAACGGTCCCAGTCGTGGAACACGTCTTCGAGCATCCCTTCGTCGATCGACGTCGGAATCTCGACTTCGACCGGCGTCCAGAACGATTCCACCCAGCCGCTGACGTCGGAGTAGAAGCCGCCTCCCCGCCGCTGAGAGAGCGCATTCGCGACGACGGCATCCTCATCTACGGAGAGGTCGACGTCGGTCGGACTGAGCATGACATCCTGGCCTTCGATGACGAAGAGGGCCGGCGTCGCTGCGAGACGTTGCTCGTAGTCGGCGATCGCTGCGGTTGCGTCCTCGGTGGAGAGCCCGGAGATGTCCACGCCGGCCGCCGAGACGTTGCGTCCGACACGGTCCGGGTGGAGCGCTTCGTCAATGAGGTACGCGCCGGCAAATCCGAGAATCAACACGATCGGCACGGCGATCGCGGTCCAGATCAGTATGCGGCGCACGAAGTCCCCCGTCATGGAGTTCGGTGAGGGGCAAGTGTATGGCAGATGGCCTTTTGTGCAACCACCCCCCATAACGCGTACCCAGGGTTCGCGCCGCCATATACAACGTTGACAGCCCGCGGAATGAACGGATTCGGTCACATCCGCCGAACTCTGTGGGTCGGAGAGACACCTATAGGCCGCTGCGAGCCCTGGGTTCTCGAGGCGGTCGTTAGGTGAAGAGGCGGGGGATCTCCAGGGCGGTCCAGTCGGGGTCCGTATACCCGCCCGCCGGCTGGCGCTCCGGCATCTCGAGCGGCGGCGGCGTCAGATCCTCATACGGAATCTTGCTCAGCAGGTGGCTGATGACGTTGAGCCTCCCTGCCTTCTTGTCCTCGAGATTCGCCAGGTGCCACGGCGCCCACTCTGTGTGCGTGTGCTCGAACGTGGCGTCTCGCGCCTTCGAGTACTCGACCCACCGGGCCCGTGCCTCCAGGTCCATCGGACTCAGCTTCCAGCGCCTCTTCGGATCGGTGTTCCTCGCCTGGAACCGCCGCTCCTGCTCATCGTCGCTCGTGTGGAGCCAGTACTTGATGAGGATGATCCCATCGTCGACGAGGACCTGTTCGAAAGCCGGGCAGAGGACGAGGAACCGTTCGTACTGCTCCTCCGTGCAGAAGCCCATGACCGGCTCAACGTTCAGGCGGTTGTACCAGGAGCGGTCGAAGAGAACCATCTCCCCAGCCGCCGGAAGATGTGCGATGTAGCGCTGCAGGTACCACTGGGACTTCTCTCGCTCCGTCGGCACCGGGAGCGCGACCGTGCGAACGATGCGCGGGTTGAGGCGCCTCGTGATGGTCTTGATCGTCCCACCCTTGCCGGCCGCGTCGCGACCTTCGAAGATCACGATGACGCGCAAGCCCTGGTCCTTGATCCACGCCTGAAGCTTGGCGAGCTCGGTCTCGAGTTCGCCCAGTCGTTCCTCGTATGCCTTCTTCTTCATGCGGCGGATCGTACCCGCCCGAGCCGCACCGGGCCGACTTCAACTTCACGAGGCGCGGCGCCGCTCCTGATCTCGCCGGCGCCTGCGCATCCGACGTCGCTCGCCCGCGTCCATGCCGCCCCACACGCCCTCGGTCTGAGCGGTCTCCACAGCGAAGGCAAGACACTCTTCACGCACCGGACACTCGGCGCAGATCAGCTTTGCGACCCTCGCAGCGGAAGGCGCGTCGATAGGCGGGAAGAACACTTCCGACGGGTACGAGGCGCACGCCGCGTTCTCGTACCACGGATCGTCGGTGTCAATGAACAGCTCTTCTGCTGTCGGCACCATCTCGTCACTCCGCGTCGCGCTTTCATGTTCGCAACGCCCTCGATGGTGTCTTTGTTCCCGGTTTCACGCCTCGGCCGGCGTCTACGCCGGCGGACTGGCAGCGATGTCGTCGAACGCCCACGACAGGTCGCTGTCGCACCGCACCACTCCGGAAATCCCGCCCGCCAACTCCTCGAGCAGCCTCGCATCGGACCTGGTCGGGACCTCACCGGTGAGGCTCACAACACCGTCGGTGACCCGAACCGAGACGTCGGGCGACTTGAGCATCAAGATGCGCCTGATGACGCCGCGCTCCACGGCGTCGGCGATCTCGGCGTCGTCCCGAGCGAATGCGGCGACGATGTCGCTGCGGCTCACGATTCCCTCGAGACGGCGGTCGGGAGTGACGACGGGTAGACGCCTCACACGGTGCTCTGTCATCGCCTTGGCCGCGTCGGTCACGGTCGCGTTCCTATCGATGGCGATCGGATCCTTCGTCATCGCGGCACCGACGGTCGATGGGACTCGCGTCTTTTTCTCGCCGAAGATGGTGTCGAAGACCCTCCTCCGCCCCGGGGCCCGGTCCGCTTCGGCTTCGATGAAGTCGGCCTCCGTCACGATGCCGACCACCTCGCCGTCATCGTTCACAACGGGGAGTCCCGAAACGCCCGCATCGATCATCGTTCGTGCAGCTTGTTTGAGCGTCCAGTCGGGGTGTGCCACCTCGACGTTCGACGTCATCACCTCGGCGACCCGCATGCCATGCTCCCTCTCGATGGAATACCGGCTCGAGTGTCGCTACTGCGTCCACTCCTCCGGCGGATACTGGTGTTCGTGCATTGTCGCGACCCGGGCCGCATACGCCGCGGCCTCACTCCGCCGCGACATCTCCATCTTCGCGAGGAGATTCGACACGTAGTTCTTCACGGTCTTCTCGGCGAGGTACATGTCTTCGGCAATCTGTCGGTTCGTCTTGCCGTCGGCAATGAGGTCGAGGATGCGACGCTCCTGCGGCGAGAGTCGCCTGATGAGCGGATCATCGACGGTGTGTCCGCGCAGGCGTTCGAAGAGCGGCTCGGCCATCGCGGGATCGAGGAGGCTCTCTCCGGCCCCGACGCGGCGGATGCTGTCGATAAGCGCCTCGGCGTCGATGCGCTTGAGCACGTATCCGGCGGCGCCGGCCATGATCGCCGACATGAGGGCTTCTTCGTCCGCGAACGAAGTGAGGATGAGCACACCGACGTCCGGCCAGCGGTCGACGATCTCGCGGCAGGCTTCGACACCGGAGCCGTCCGGGAGACGGACGTCCATGACGACGACGTCTGGGGCGTCGTATCCGACGCGTCGAACACCCTCATTCGCCGTTCCGGCCTCTCCCACCACCGTGAGGTCTTCGTACGAGTCGATGAGTGACTTGAGACCTCGCCGAACGACCTCGTGATCGTCGACGAGGACGACCCTCAGCGGGCCTTCGGTCTTCTTCTTGCGTGGCACGATCGAAAGGTACTGCATCTGGGGCCCTTTCCGGCAATTCTCCGAACACGCGAGGGGCCGAATGGCCCGGTTCGGGACCGTGTAGCCTTCCGTCGTGGTGTTGAGACAGTTCACGGCCGCCCGACTCCGCGACCTCGTCGAGGGTGCAGCGGCGGTTGCCGGCCAGACCGATCTACAGACGATTCTCTCGACGACCGTGGAGACCGCGATGGATCTCACGGGCGCGCAATACGGTGCGCTCGGGGTCACCGGCCAGCATGGGGCGTTCGCCGACTTCGTGCACGCCGGGTTCGACCCGGAAGTTGCAGACAGCATCGGCTCTCTGCCCAAGGGCCACGGCGTCCTCGGGGTCGTCGCGCGCGAAGGCCATACGCTTCGGCTCAATCACGTCTCCAACCATCCCGACTCCGTTGGCGTGCCGTCGAAGCACCCCGAGGTCGACTCCTTCCTCGGAGTTCCAATGCGCGCCGGCACGAATCTCTTCGGCAGCCTCTACCTCACCGATAAGGAGGGCGGCTTCACGGAAGAAGACGAGGCGCTCGTGGAAGCCCTCGCGACGATCGCCGGAACCGCGGTCCGGACCGTCCGGCTTCAGCAGCGACTCCAGAGCCTTGCCGTTGCCGAAGACCGCGAACGCATCGCTCGCGACCTACACGACGCGATCATCCAGGACCTCTTCGCCGTCGGACTGTCTCTCCAAGGGCAGGCCTTGAAGGTCGTCGACCCGGCCGTTCGCAAGGCGCTCGAGCAGGATGTCGAAAGCCTCGATCGAACGATCACGTCCCTGCGCGGTTTCATCTTCGACCTCGGAGCACCGGCCGGTGAACAGCGAACGCTTCGTTCGGAGCTTCGCGAACTCGTGACCCGGCTTGCCGGGCCTCACGACACCGAGGTGCACGTCGCGTACACCGGGTCGCTCGACTCGCTTCCCCAACCCGTGATCGACGACGCGATCCAGTTGGTCCGCGAATCGCTCAGCAACTCGCTTCGGCACTCCCACGCCGATCGCATCACGATCGACATCCATGGAGGCGACGACCGCCTCGCCTTGTCGATCTCCGACAACGGCATCGGTTTCAACCCAGCCGAAGTGGCGTGGGGGCTGGGGCTGACGAACCTCAGGGAGCGGGCGTCTCGCGCCGGTGGCCACATCTCGATCAAGTCGTTGTCCGATTCGGGAACGGTGGTTCGCGCCACCCTGCCGTTGTGATGCTTGCGCACCTATTCCCGTTGACCTGCCGGAGCCGCTAGATTTCGGGCCGAGGAGAGCATTCACGATTGGGGGGTTCATGGACCTGATGGTCGCCACCGGAGGTCAAGACGTCACCGTTCCCGAAGGGACGACGGCTGTGATCGGCGCCGACTCGTCCGCGACCATCAAGGTGGCGCGTCCCGGGATCTCGCGACGCCACGCGGTGGTCAAGCATGACGGTTCACACTGGGTCATCCAGGACGCCTCGAGCCGCAACGGCACGTTCCACAATGGCGCGCGAATCCAGTTCCTCGACGTGAAGGGCCAGACGACGATCCGCCTCGGGCACCCATCGGAGGGCGCCGAGGTGACGTTGACTCCGAGGGAGGCCGTCACTGCTCCCGGTGCGAAGCCCGTGACACCCGCACCCGCACCCGCCGAGCGCACACGCGTCGCCCCGGCAGCGCGGCCGCCACAAGGAACGGTCGATCCTCGTCTCGACGATCTCGTCGCTGCGCTCAACGACACGATGAAGTCGATCCGCGGCCTCACCTGGTCGGTGTGGGCGATGATCGCCGTCACCGCCGTGCTCGCGTTGCTGACCCTCTTCGTGGGGATCGTCGGGTCCTGAGCACTTCGTGCTCAGGAGCAAGTAACAAGACACAAGTAGCAAGATCGCGCCCCCGCGGCTCCGTTCGGTCTTGCTACTTGCTACTTCCTACTTGCTGCTCCTACTCACTCGTCGTCTGACGCGGACCTCAGGAACCGTTCCACCTGTTCACCGATCTCGTCCGCCGACGGGATCTCCTCGAAGGTGATGACGGGCGGCGAATCTTCGTCCTCATCATCGGTGTCGTATACCTGCTCGAGATGGTCGACGAATCGCTGCGCCTCTTCGTTCTCCGCGATTTCGGCGTTGACCCGATCGAGCTGCTCGGCCGCATGATCAGCGAGCCCTTCCACCGGGATGTGGACACCGGTGTGGGCCTCGACACGCTCGAGCAGGCTCAACGATGCGGCGTGGAACGAGCCGTGGAGGAACTGCGGCAGGTAGAACGGAACCTGTGCCCAGTAGCCGATCGACGGGAACCCGATCTCGGCCATGCCGTGCCGCAGCGCGCTCACGGCCGCTCCGGGCACCACGAGGTCCTCGTCGAGCACCTCGTCGCCGTCGAGTAGCAGCTCGGGATCAGACGTCGTGCACACAACGCGGACCGGCCGGGTGTGTGGCATCTGAGCGGGCACGGCCCCGAGTGTGATGAGCTTCGTGACGTCGAACTTGCGGGCGATCTTCGCAAGGTCGAGCGTGAGCTCCCTCCACCGGAAGTCGGGCTCGTTCCCGATGACGACGACGAAGTCGGTTCCCTCGATCGAGCGGTGGAAGACTTCGAGCCGAGGCCACGCGATCTTGGTCAGCTCCCCCGACGTGAAGTGCATGACGGGTCGTGACGATCGGTAGTCGAAGAGCTCGTCCGGAACGAACGCTGCGATCTTGTCGCTGTCGACTGCGATGCGCTCGACAGCATTCGTGCTCACCGACGCCGCATCGACCCAACCCGACATGGCGAGCACCATGGTCGTGTCGACGAGTTCAATGTTGGATGCGAACGCAATCAGGCTCATCAGTGACGACGATACTCAACTCGTCGCAAAACCGGCCTCGGCGGCGAGCCGATCGAGCCGATCGATCACTCGTGCCCGCAGCTCGTCGAAGAATTCGGGCGTGTTGAAGACTTCGTTGTCCGAGTCCCCGATCGGGCCGTGCGCTTCGGCCGGCAGGCGGTAGTCCTCGACGGCGAACCCGCACCTGCGCTCGTTCGCGTAGCCCCGCAGGAACGTGCGCAGCACTGCATCCGCCAACTCCTCGCCGTCCACATCGAGGCCCACCGCGATGCGCGCCGCCTCTGCCTCGAGATCGGGAGAGAGCCCGGCGAACTTGCAGAGGCCGGTGATGTCGTCCATGAGGATCATCGGACCGCTCTTCGTGATCACGTCCACCCAGTAGTCGACGTCGGTCTGGCCCTCGAAGAGGTAGAGGAGATAGGTCCGCATCGCCATGTGCCCGCCCGCGAGCGCCCACGGATACCCGGGGTTCGTGTGGGGCAGGTATGCGGGGAACTCGACGCCTTTCGACTGCATGGCGTAGCCGGGCTCACCCACGGCCTCCGAGAGGCGCTTCGCGCTCTGTCCTACTTCCGGGAGTTCTCCCGCTGCGACGGCCCTGATGGCATCCCGGACGCCGTCGACGTCACCGAAGCTCAGTCCCCCGGCGAGGTCGGCGCCGTTCCGACGGTTGTGTTCCATGACGTATCCGAGGGTGACGCCCAGTGAGATGGAGTCCATCCCGAGCTCATCGACGAGATCGATGAGGGAGAAGGCATCATCCGGGTCGTAGATGCCGAGGTTCATGGACAGGAGGGCCAGCGGCTCGTAGTCGACCTTCGCCCTGAACCGTCCGCCGTCTCCGTCGTACACGTTCTTGTGGCAGCGGATGCCGCAGAGGAAGCACCCCTCGGCCTTCACGTCGTACGGCCCTGCTTCGGCACTCGCACGGCTGAGCACCTCCGGGCCGTCGGTGCCGCTCGGCGAGAAGTTGTGCTCCGGCAGCATGTTCTCTGGGCCGAGGAGCGGCACCATCCGCCAGGTGCCGCCGCGGTCGTGCTCGAGATCGCGGTAGCGAGCGCTCGCCGGTCCGGTGCTGATCTCCTTGTTGATGTCCTTCAGCCCGCGGGTGCGCCCCGGGTCGGGCGCGTCGGCGACGATCCCCCAGAGATTCTTCGATGCCATCACACCGCCGTAGCCGCCGCGTCCACAGAACCGCGCCTTGGCGTCGCCACTCTCGAGCTGGTTGTCGGTCGACAGCGCGATCGATGCGAACCGCACCGTCTCGTAGCTCTCGGCCGCTGGGCCGATGACGGCGAAGTGCGCGTCCGGGTATTGGCCGTGGAGGCCCTGGATGCGCTCATTGATGTGGGCGCCCGACAGGGACGAAGCGTCGAGGAATTCGAACCGGGCCAAGCCCCCGTTGTCGCCGGGAGTGAGCCGAACCAACCTCGGTCGCGACGCCCTGCCTGTGAAGATCACCTCGTCGACGCCGAGGCTGCGCAGCTTTGTTCCGAAGTGCCCGCTGCCCGCGGTCCACATGAGACCCGGCGCCCCGTTGTCGGCGACCTTGAGCGGGGAGTAGCCGTGGAAGAACGTCCGCAGTCCGGTCATGACTCGGGTGCCGCTGAGCACGCCGAGGTTCATGATGAGTGGCGATTCGGGGGCGTACGGGTCATCGACCGATACATCGGAAAGCAGCTTCGTGGCCCGGGCGATGCCTCCGAGCGCGTCCTCGAGATCCTCGGCACGGACCTCTTCGTAAGTCACGGACTCGGCGGCGAGGTCAACGCGGAAGCGGTTGAAGACGATCGACGTAGCCGGTTCAAGGGTGGTCGGGGTCACGGTGAGTCGTTCCTCCGTCGGGTCGGAGAATCGTAGCCTTCGGCGGACCTCAGGTTCTACAGGTAGAGACCGGGCTGGTCATCTTCTGTCGGCGGCTCGAGGGCACGCCGGCGACGCATCTGCTCGAGCTGCGCCTGCGCCGACATCTGCTGAGACCACAGCGATGCCTGGATGCCGTGGAAGAGACCTTCGAGCCAGCCGACGAGCTGTGCCTGGGCGACTCGAAGCTCGGACTCGGTCGGCGTCTCGCGCTCGAGCGGCACGAAGATCGTATCGAGCTCCTCTTTGAGATCATCCGACAGCACATCGCGCAGCTCGTCAATCGACTTGTGGTAGATCGCGAGGAGCCGCTGCCGCCCGAGATCGTCGAGCCCGGAGGCGCGCACCTCTTCGAGCATCGCCCTCGTCATCGAAGCGATCCGTATGAGCTTCGACGGCTCGGTGACGTAGGTGCCGTTCTCTCGCTCCTCTTCTTCGACGGGTTCGTCGACGACCACCGGGGTAATCGGCTCTTCGTCTGTCTGCGGCTCAGTCGGCTCGGTCGTGTTCTCCATACCTCCATGGTACGTCGGTCGCGACGCGAGGGGTGCCGAGTACCCTCGCTCCCATGACGGAGAACGAAGCGCCGAGCGACGGGCCAAAGCGGTCGCGTAAGTGGTTGAGGATCCTCGCCGGAACGATCATCGGGCTGCTGCTCATCGCAGTTCTCAGTACGACCCTGCTCATGCGCTACTCCGTCCGTCGGGCGTTCCCAGACGTCAACGGTGAGGTAGCGATCGCCGGCCTCGACGGTAGCGTCGAGGTCATCCGGGACGGCATGGGCGTCGCTCACATTTACGCGGAGACCCCCCATGACCTCTTCGTGGCCCAGGGGTACGTGCACGCCCAGGAGCGCTTCTGGCAGATGGACTTCTGGCGTCACGTCGGCTCCGGCCGGCTCTCCGAGATGTTCGGGGATACGCAGGTCGAGACCGACACGTTCCTCCGCACGCTTGGGTGGCGGTCCGTCGCGGAGGCACAGTACGCAGCATCTACCCCGGAGATCAAAGGGGTTCTCGACGCCTATGCAGAGGGCGTCAACGCCTACCTCGCCACTCAGTCACCCTCCGACCTGAGCTTCGAATACACGATTCTCGAGTTGCTCAATCACTCGTACGACCCGGAGCAGTGGACACCGCTCGACACGCTCACATGGGGCATCGCCATGGCGTGGGACCTCCGTGGCAACATGGACAAGGAGATCGAGCGGGCAATGCTGCTCGGATTCCTGTCCGAGGAGCAAGTCGCGCAGCTATGGCCGCCGTATCCGGGCGACATCCACCCGTACATCGTCCCGTCCGGATCGAACGATGCTGCGACTCCGGCGGCGTCGCTTCGCGCCGTGCCCGGGATCCGCTCTGCGCTCGCGTCCGTCGAAGACAAACTCGACCTCGTCGTTGCTCTCGGCGCGACCGACCCCGAGGCCGGCATCGGATCGAACTCGTGGGTCGTATCGGGCGATCTCACCGATACCGGCACGGCGATCCTCGCCAACGATCCGCACCTTGCCATCCAGATGCCGTCGATCTGGTATCAGATCGGACTCCACTGCACCATCGTGTCCGACCACTGCCCATACGACGTCACCGGATTCTCATTCGCGGGTGTGCCGAGCGTCGTCGTCGGGCACAACGCCAACATCGCATGGGGCGTGACGAATCTCGGCCCCGACGTGCAGGACCTCTACATCGAGAAGCTCAACCCGGACAACCCGAACCAGTACGAGGTCAACGGCACCTGGGTCGACATGGAGGTTCACGAAGAGACGATCAACGTCTCCGGCGGCGACCCGGTCACGATCGAAGTCAAGACGACCCGCCACGGCCCGATCGTCTCAGACGCCCACGGAGCCTTCGAGGACTTCGACCGGTCGGGCGTCGAGAAGCCTGAGCCATACGCGGTCGCCCTTCGATGGACGGCGCTCGATGCGAATCCCGGAATCGTGCCGGCATTCCTCGGCCTCAACACGGCGTCGAACTGGGATGAGTTCCGGGCGGCGCTGTCGACGTTCACGGTTCCTGCGCAGAACTTCGTCTATGCCGACATCGAAGGGAACATCGGGTATCAGGCGCCGGGGAGTATCCCCATACGCGCCAACGGCGATGGGACCCTGCCCGTGCCGGGTTGGACCGACGAGTACGAGTGGACCGGGTTCATCCCGTTCGACGAGCTCCCCCGGTCGTACAACCCCGAGAGCGGCTACATCGTCACGGCGAACAACGCCGTTGTCGATGGCTCGTACCCCTATGACCTGACGTACGACTGGAACTACGGGTACCGCGGGCGTCGCATCGTCGACCTCGTCGGCTCGAACCCCGGTATCGGCCTCGCCGAGCACGGCTCGATCCAGTTCGACTCGCTCAACCTGAATGGCCAGCGCGTCACCCCGTACCTCACACGCCTCGACTCTCCACTGAGCGACGTGCTGGCGTCGTGGGACTTCGGGAGCTTCGCCGACTCCGCAGGGGCAGCGGCGTTCAACGCCGTGTGGGCTCGGATCGTCGAGTTCACATTCCACGACGATCTGCCCGAGGATTTCTGGCCGAGCGGCGCTGGGCGTTGGTTCTACGTCGTCGATCAGATGCTCGACAATCCGAACGACCCCTTCTGGGACGACAAGAGGACGGGTGAGATCGAAGGGCGCGACGCCATCCTCGAACGCGCGCTCGATGCCGGGTACGAGGACCTCGTCGATCGCTTCGGGGACGACCCGGACGGCTGGCGCTGGGGCGAGATGCACACCTCGACCTTCCGCAACCAGACTCTCGGCGCCACGGGCATCGGCCTGATCGACGACCGCCTCAATCGGGGACCGTTCCGGACCTCCGGCGGTGGCGATCTCGTGAACGCGACCGGTTGGACGGCCTACGAGGGATTCGAGACGACATGGCTGCCGTCGTTCCGGATGCTCGTCGATCTCGGAGACCTGTCACGGTCGTTGTCAACGCATACGACGGGGCAGTCGGGCCACACCGATCATCCGCACTACGACGACATGATCCCGCTCTGGCTCGCTGGGGAGTACTCACCGATGAACTGGACGAGAGCCCAGGTCGACGACGCCGCTGAGACCGTACAGACGCTGGTTCCGACCCCCTGACCCCACCCCCACCCGTCTGGCGTAGAAAACGGCAACATCGTGCCGTCTTCTACGCCAGACGTCGTCAGTCGGTCCAAATCTGCCGGATGATCTCGCGAACGGACTCCGGGTCATCCATGAGCTGGCGCCACGTGAAGCGGTAGACGGTCCATCCGAGAGCGTGGGCCCGGTTCTGCTTCTCGCGATCCCGCTGGAATGACACCGGATCCATGTGCCAGCCTTCACTGTCTGTCTCGATCAGAGCATTGCGCGGTGGATAGGCGAAGTCGAAGCGCCCGACGAACGCTCCGTCGGGATCGAACAGGCGGTACTGCAGGTCGGGCATCGGAAAGGGCAGCGGGCTGACCACGGACCTGAACAGATCCTCGAGATCGCTGTCCGTGATCGTGCCCCAGAGCAGTCGCTCTTCGACAAGGGGTCGAATCGTCCCCACTCCCGTTCTGCCGGGCCGGGCGACTCGAGCCACGAAGCAACGGACCTCCCAGGCAGTGAAGAGCTTCTTGCGAAGCCCGGTGTCGAGACATCGCTCGACGAACCGCGGACGAGCAGAGGCCCCTAGATCGACGACGGTGCGAACAGCAGTCGTCGTCGGGATACCGTCGACCGTCACGATGTCGGAATCGACCAAGTCCTTCGACTCGTGAACTGCGAACGCGCCCCTGTGCACGCGCTTGTGGCGGCGAGCCACGATCTCAACGAAATCGGGAGTCCGGTCCGTGAGACCCCACAGCAACGCGGCCGTCCGGTGGGAGGCGGCTGCAGGCAGGCTTGCCGACAGAACGGCGGCGAAGACGCGTCGGTGCCAGTCGTCCCCCGAACCGGGGTATCCGAAGACTCCGGGGTGGATCCGCTCGAACGTACCGCGACGTACCCGATCGCGAACGGCCCTGGCCGAGAGGCCGGCAGCGACAGCTTGTTGCAAGGTGAAGACGCCGCCCTGGTCCCGGGCGATAGCTGCGATGAGACGTTCTCGATTGAGCACCCGGACACCGTGCCATCGCCGAGCCGTGTTGGGAAGAGTTCCGACTGCTCCCCACGGCTCTGGCGTAGAAAACGGCAACATCGTGCCGTCTTCTACGCCAGACGCCTGAGGTGGGTGGGGGTTAGATGAACGCGTAGACCGCGTAGGCAACGAAGAAGGCGAGCAAGATCGCCCCTTCGGCACGGTTGATGCGCTGGCCGGTGACTGAGAAGGTCCCTGCCAGGAACGCCGATGCAACCATGACCGCGATCAGCGGAATCGTGATCTCGACGAGCGGCCCGGGACCGAGGATCGCAGCGAGGCCGATGACGCCGAGCGAATTGAAGACGTTCGACCCGAGGATGTTCCCGAGCACCAACTCCGGCTCGTTGTGGCGGGCCGCCGCGATGCCGGCAGCGAGCTCGGGAAGACTCGTCCCAACCCCGGTGATGAGCCCGAGGAAGACGGCGGACAATCCGAAGCGGGCGCCGATGCCGACGACACCGTCCAGGAGGAAGTCGGCGGCAATGACCGTGACGATGAGCGCCCCGGTGCCGATGAGGATCTCCCGGCCCACACGCCGACGCCACACCTCGAGGTCCCCCGACTCGCCACCGTCGGTGCTCTCCTCCTGTGCGGCGTCGTTGACTTGGATTTCCGGACTCCCCGGATTCGCGGTCGACCAGCGGATCATCATCCAGATCGACAGCCCGAGGAGCCCGAAGAGCACGAAGCCTTCCCAGGCGTCGAGCCACCCGTTCGCGAGCAGCGCCGCCAACACGGCGACTGCGGCGAACATGAGCGCACCCTCACGCTTGATGATCCGCCGCCTGGCCACGATCGGAGTGATGACGGCGGCGGCACCGAGGACGAGCGTCACGTTCGACGTGTTCGAACTCACAACGTTGCTGACGGCGAGGTCGAGCTCTCCCTCGAGCGCAGCAAGAGCGGAGACGACGAACTCCGGCACCGACGTACCGAATCCAACGATGACAGCCCCGATGAGCACAACCGAGACTCCGAAGGCGCGCGAGATCCGCACGGCCGATCGCACGAGCCGATCGGCGGCGTAGATGAGGGCAACGAGCCCCACCGCGATTCTGAGAATGTCGACAATCATGGGGAATCTCCGGAACCGCAGAGATGGTACCCAAACGGCTTGCCGGACCATTCTCCCCAACCACTACCCTCTCCGCCGGTATGGAACAGGACACCGAACGACTCCACAAGACCTGGATCCACTCGGACCGCTTCGTTCCGAGTCGTTTCGTCCGTCCGGCCCTCGCCTTCACCGCGACTGAGGCATCGGGTGGGATCGTTCTCCTCATCGCGACGGTCCTGGCGCTCATCTGGGCGAACTCCGCCTGGGGCGACACCTACTTCGACTTCTGGGACGTCCATCTCTCCATCGAAGTCGGCGGTTTCCACTTCGACGAGTCGCTCAAGCACATCGTCAACGACGGGCTCATGGCGATCTTCTTCTTCGTCGTCGGCCTCGAGATCAAGCGAGAGCTCGTCATTGGGGAGCTCAACACGCTGAGGAAGGCGTCACTGCCGGCGATGGCTGCTGCAGGCGGCATGGTGGTCCCGGCGCTCGTCTACGTCGCCTTCGTCGCGACGAGTGGCCCGGCCGACGCGTTGGCGGGTTGGGGGATCCCGATGGCGACCGACATCGCGTTTTCGGTGGGAGTCATCGCGTTGCTCGGTTCCCGGGTTCCGGTCGGAGCGAAGCTCTTCCTGCTCGCTCTCGCCATCGTCGACGACATCGGCGCCATCATGGTCATCGCGGTCTTCTACACCGAGGATCTGTCGCTCGGCTGGCTCGCGGTCGCCGCAGTGATTCTCGTCGCGATCTCGCTGGCAAGCAGAGCCGGCATACGCGCCGGCATCCTGTATCTGCCATTGGCGCTCGTCGTTTGGTTCGCGTTCCTCGAATCCGGCGTTCACGCAACGATCGCCGGCGTCGTCATGGGTCTCCTCGTGCCGGCCCGCGCCTACTACTCAGACTCCGGGTTCCGGCGCAGAGCCGGGTGGATCCTCGAACGCTGGGACCGCGACAAGGCGTCACCGGAGGCCCATGCACGGCTCGATCAGGACGCACTCGAACTCGCAGCGATCGCCAGGGAGTCGGTGTCACCCCTCGAACGGTGGGAACACGCGCTGCACCCTTGGTCCTCGTTCGTCATCGTGCCGCTGTTCGCACTCGCGAACGCAGGCGTCCGGTTCATCGACATCGATGTCGTCGACGCCGTCCTCAGCCCGGTCGCTCTCGGTGTCTCGGTGGGCCTGGTCGTCGGCAAGCCGGTCGGCATCGCTCTTGCGACGTGGCTCGGGCTGAAGTTCAAGCTCGGCCAGCTTCCGCGTCACACGACGTTTGGTCACGTCATCGGACTCGGATTCCTCGCCGGGATCGGGTTCACCGTATCGCTGTTCATCGCGGAGCTCGCCTTCCGCGGCAGCGCGGAAGCACACCTGTTCTCAGACGAGGCGAAGATCGGCATCTTCATCGGATCCTTCGTCGCCGGGATCGTCGGCTACTTGTATCTCCGCCTGTACAAAGAGCGCAAAGGGCCTTCCTGAGGCTCCTCGGGCCGGAACACGGGACGACCGCGATTGGTTGAAGGCGCCATGCCGCAACCGAGGCCCCGATGATCGCCCAACCGAACCCGCTCTCCGTTGCATGGTCGATCGCCCGTGCGCGCCGCGTCAAACAGCCCTCACCATGCGGTACGAGCGGCATCGACTCGCCGGAGCTCGCCGAGGTGCTCGATCGGCTTCGGAGCCGTGGCGTCCGGTCACTTGTCGCCGACGGCGATGCATTGATCGGGTACCGGAACAGACTCGAGGCGGTCGATCCCGACGCCCTCTCACGCAGCGGGGCCCTCGCCTTCTGGATCAACCTCTACAACGCGGGCGCCCTCTCGCGTGCCGGCGAGGCGTTCGAGCAGTCCGTGGAGACGGTGTTGCGCATCCCCGGCGCATTCGACAGGCCGTGGGCTTCGATCGCCGGGGAGCGGCTCTCGCTCAACGACATCGAGCACGGCAAGATCCGCCGATTCCGCGACCCCAGGATCCACGCGGCGCTTGTCTGCGGTTCGGCATCGTGTCCCACGCTGCGGCACGAACCGTTCGGCGAGGGTCTCGACGCGGAGCTCGAAGCTCAGATGCGATCGTTCTTGGCAAACGGCGGAGCTTCGTTCGATCCCGGCGCCGGCACGCTGCGGCTCTCCCGCGTATTCCTCTGGTACGGCGGAGACTTCACTCGGCCTCGACGCATGCCTACCTGGCTCCCGGCTCGCAGGCATGACATTGCTCGCTCAGTGGCGAGGTGGCTCGAACCGACCCAGGCCGAATGGGTACTCACGGCATCGCCCAGGGTCGAGTTCGCCCTCTACGACTGGGGACTCGCCTGTTCGATCGCCTGACGGCGCGTTCCGTAGACGAACACAGCGACGGCCATCACCGCCGCGATCACATCGAACGGGAGGACATAGCGAACGAGCGCTCCACCGTCGACGACCCATTGACCTTCCGGCCCAAACCCGACGACGTCGAGGTACTTCCAGATCGACCAGACGCAGAAGATGCCGAGTGTGGCTCCGGCGGCAGCGGCGATCGGGAGCCGCCAGGCACGATATGCACCGACAATGAGCGCGGCGCCTACCCACGCGATGTCGAGTGCGGAGAGCAACTGCAGGAACTGGAGCGACGGCGGGAATCTCAGGGCAGCCGATGATGCGAGCGTCACGAGTCCGACCATCCCGGTAACGAGGAAGACAACGGCCACGCCCGAGGCCCCGAGCCGGAGGGACGCACTCCAAGACCGACCGAGGAACCAATCGTCGCCTGCCAGCGGAGCCAGCCTCAGCGACGCAGCGAGGCCAAGTGCCACGACGACCGCGAGATGCACGATGGCGATCGCTGTCGGCGGGGGCGACCAGGAGATCGCGAGCAACGGGACCGCACCGATGAGTCCCACAGCGAGAAACGGCACGATCGCAAGGACGGCTCGTTCCATCGGAGCGTCCGCAGGGACGGACCGATCGATCACTCGTGCGACGTCCGCTGTCCGGCACGTGCTGTAGCGATGCGGTGCTCGGCAAGTTCCGCGTAGTCGGGATCGGTCTCGTAGCCGACGAAGTGGCGGCCGGTCTGGACGGCGGCGACGGCCGTCGACCCCGAACCGAGGAACGGGTCGAGCACGAGGTCGCCGTCGAACGTGTAGAGCTCGATGAGCCGGCGGGGCAGCTCCGTTGGGAACGGCGCAGGATGCCCGACCCGCCGAGCCGACTCGGGGAGGATGTCCCACACCGACAGCGTGGCCTCGAGGAAGTCCTCCTTCGAGATCGTGTCTTCCCCCTTGCGCTCCCGCCGGAATGACCCCTTCGACGCGACGAGGACGTACTCATGGACATCGCGCAGTGTCGGGTTCTTCGCCGATTGCCACGATCCCCACGCTGTTGATCCCCCGGCCGCCTTCGCCTTCTGCCAGATGATCTCGCCGCGGAGGAGGAACCCGATCTCGGTGAGCAGCGACCCGACGAGGTGGTTGAGGGGCAGGTACGGCTTCCTGCCGAGGTTCGCGATGTTGATGGCGACCCGTCCGCCGGGCTCGACGACTCGGTACGTCTCGGTGAAGACGCGGCTCAGCAGTTCGAGATACTCACTCAGGTCGAGGTCCTCGTCGTAATCCTTGCCCACGTTGTAGGGAGGTGACGTGACCATGAGCGCGACGCAATCATCGGGGATCTGGTTCATCGACTCGGAGGACTGGACGAAGACGCTGTCGAGCACGTTCGCCGGAGCATCGCGAACCTCACCGAGGTCCTGGGCATCCGGGGTTCGTGTCATTCGACGGGCGTAGTACGCGGACGAGTCATGGCTCTCGCGTTTGCCCGCGCCGAAGCTCGCCGTGCTGGTCGCCATCGTCTGCCTCCTCGACGCAACGGTAGTTGGGGAGTCCCGCGACGACGCGGACCTGGCCTCCTACGAGGAATCAGATTGCCGGGGGCTTACATCTCCACAGGCTGTCCAGCCTCAGCGGACCGGTACACAGCGAGCGCGACCTCCGTCGCCCGCAGGCCATCGATGCCTGTGACCAAGAGCGGATGGTCACCGTTCACCGCACCGATGAAGTGATCGATCATCGATTGGTTCACATCGGCGCCCCAATCGACCCAGGTGATGTCGCCACGCGACCAGACATCGAGCCGGTCGGCAAACGCGTCGACCGTGAGCACACCTGCGGTGCCCACAGCCTCGATCGCGAGGCCGCCCCACGTGGGATACCCGTCCGGGCGGCTCCACGAGCAGTCGATCGTCGCGAACGTTCCATTGTCGAAGCCGACGGTGATCACCCCGCCGGTCTCAACCGATGCGTCGGGGTGCATGATCCGGTTGGTCTCCGCGAACACCTCGACCGGCTCCGCACCCGTCCACCAACGCAGGATGTCCGCGAGATGGACGGTGTGATCCATCACGGCTCCGCCACCCGCAGCGACGGGATCGGCGAACCACTCGGCGTAGTCGGTTGGGATCCTCCCTTGATTCGTACCTGAGAAAGCGATCACGTCACCGATGCGGCCATCGGCGATCTGCTCCCGGGTCGAGTCCAGCACCGGGCTGAATCGCATCGGGAAGGCCGTCATCAGCACCACGCCCGCCTCGGCGCACACCTCGACGATGGCTTGTGCGTCTTCGATCGTTGTGGCCAGCGGCTTCTCGCAGAGCATGTGGATTCCCTCCTCAGCGAGCATCTCCACAACGGGGCGGTGTTCGTTCGTTGGGGTACAGATGACCGCAGCGTCGATGCCCTCGGCGATGAGAGCCTCGTGAGAGGCGAACGCGGGGCCGTCGTGCCTGCCGGACCACGCTGCCCTGAGGTCGTCGTCGACCTCGGAGGTGCCGACGAATTCGACACCCACAGCGTGAGCGAGGTTGCCGGCGTACGCATCGGCATGCACGTGAGCGACCCCGAAGATGCCGACGCGGGTCACGGGGCCTCCTCCACGGTGACGGCGCGGCCCGTGTCGATCGACTCGGCAATCGCGTCACAGACCGCGACCGCTGCAGCGGCCTCCGTCGGGGTGATCCGCGGCGACGCCTTCCCCTGGAGAACGTCTGAGAAGTGCCGCATCTGTGTCACATACGGCGACTCACCCGTGATCGGCGGTGCGGGAACATCGGGCACATCGGGATCCGGGGTGACGATCGATCGGACCGGCTCCGCTGCGTGACGCCCGATCAGCCCGTCGGAGCCCGCGATCTCGAACGCCGTTCGGAACGAACCGGTTGGGAACGCCCATGAGCCCTGGATGTGGCTGATCGCGCCATCCCCGTGCCGCAGCGTCGCAAGCACGTGGCCGGCGCCCCTCGGACCGTGAGCCAGCCGGGCGTATGTGCGGACGACCGGACCGGCAACCCAGTGGGCGTAGTCGACGTCGTGGATCATGAGGTCGTGGACGACCCCGCCGGATCGGGCCGCATCGCGGAACCAGGCCGATGCGCCGGCCGGCAGATACGTCGAGCGGTCGAGCCTGACAACAGCCACATCCCCGATGTCGCCGGCGACGACCCGTTCGCGGGCTACGGCGTACTCCCCGAAGAAACGGACAACGTGCCCAACAAGGAGGGGGACATCCGCCGCCTTGCATGCTTCGACCGCGGCTCTCGCATCGGCACCGGTGCGAGCGAGAGGCTTCTCACAGACCACCGGTGTGCCCGCAGCGGCCGCCCTGCACACATAGTCGAGGTGCGTGTCCGTGGGCGTGCAGATATCCACGACGTCGGAGCGTTCGAGCAGATCTTCGATGTCGGCGACAACAACGGCTCCGCACTCGCCGGCCAGTTCGTCGGCGCGGGCCGTGTCGCGGTCGAGGACGGCAACGACGGCGTCTCCCGCAACCCGCCAACCTTGGGCGTGGACACCGGCCATGTTCCCCGCGCCGACAATGCCGACGCGCAGGGTCACTTGATCGCCCCCTGGGTGATGCCACTCAGCATCTGCTTCGAGAAGATGACGTAGAGGAGCAGGATCGGGATCGCGGCAAGCGTGAGCGCGGCGAGCACGGCCTGCCAGTCGGAGACGAATTGGCCGAGGAAGACCTGGACACCGAGAGTGACGGTCTTGGTCGACTCCCCCGGAGCAAGGATGAGCGGAAACCAGAGGTCGTTCCAGACCGGCAGCATCGTGAAGACCGCAACGGCGGCGAGTCCCGGCCGGACGAGCGGCAGGGAGAGCGCGAACACCCGGTACTCCCCCGCGCCGTCGATCCTGGCCGCATCCTTGAGGTCGCGCGGAACTTGCCGGAAGAACTGGGCAAGGATGAACACCGCGAGTGGTATCCCCATCGCCGTGTACACGAGGATGAGAGCGGTGAGCGTGTTGACGAGGCTGAGCGACACCATGAGCTTGAGGATCGAGACGGTGCCGAGGCGGATCGGGATCATGACGCCGACAGCGAGGAACAACGTGAGGAACGTGTTGCCGGTGAACCGATACTCGGCGAGGGCGTGGGCAGCGGCCGCCCCGAGCAGCACAACGAGACCCACGGAGACGACCGTGACGGTGATGCTATTGAAGAAGTAGTGGGGGAAGTCCGCACGCTGCCAGACCATCTCGTAGCCCTTCAGGCTGAACGTCTCGCTGCTCGGCAACGTGAACGGCGACTGGAAGATGGCCTTCCTCGTCTTGAACGAGTTCATCACGATGAGAGCGATCGGCCCGAGGGCGAGCAACGTGTAGAGGAACAGAATCCCGTGGATCGTCGCCTTCGACAAGCCACGGCGGGCCCGGCCCGATCCGGCGGTGGTGGTGGCGGGAGCGGTCATAGCTCGTACGTCTCCACGCGCTTCGCCCAGCCGAACAGGTACAAAAGGACACCGAGGAGGATGACGATGAACATCGCCGTCGCCACAGTTGCCCCCATCGCGGTGGAGCCGGCCTGCAGTTGGAATCCGAAGAACGACCGGTAGAACAGGGTTCCCATGATGTCGGTCGAGAACTCAGGGCCGGCGAGAGCCCCCTGCACGCTGTAGATGAGATCGAATGCGTTGAGGTTCGCGATGTAGGTGATGATGGAGATGATGCCGAGCATCGGGAGGAGCAACGGGAAGATGATCTTCCAGAAGACCTTCCATCCGCTCGCACCGTCGACCCTTGCCGCTTCGAGGAGATCCTCCGGGATCCCCACCAGGACGGCGTAGAAGAACATCATCGGAATCCCGACGAACTGCCAGACCGACATCAGGGACAGCGTCGGCAGAGCGGTCGACGTCAGCCCGAGGAGCGGCGTGGAAACGACGCCCCAGAGCGGCGACAGGATGAGCTGCCAGATGAAGCCGACGATGACGACGGAGAGCACCGTCGGAGAGAAGATAAGCGTGCGGTAGGTCCCCCGCCCGCGCTTGAGGAGGTGCTGGGTCAGCAGGACGGCGAGGAACAGACCGACGGGGTTCTGCACGAGGAAGTGAAATCCGAAGAACACGAAGTTGTTCCCAAGGGCGTTCCAGAACGAGGACGAGAGACTGCCCCCTGGGAGGAGTTCTTTGAAATTGGAGAGCCCAACGAAGGCTCCTTCATCCGAGAACAAGCTGAGCCGAAGCGAGTCGAGCAGGGGATACACCATGAACATGGTGTAGACGAGGAGGGCCGGACCGAGGAAGACGGCGACGTGCCGGGGGAACCTCCACCGTCTGGTGGAGGTTCCCCCGACGACGTCTGTATATGTCGACGTTGACGTCACTGGCCTATCAGCCCTGCTGCGGTTCGTACCAACTCGCGAGACCGTCCTGGAGGGTTGTGGCCCCGTCCGCCGGATCCACGGTCCCGTTGATGACACTAGCGCTCACGGCCCAGATCTCGTTCTCGAGATTGGGCTCGCCGCGCGACAGGATCTGATACGAGTTACGAATCGTCGACTCGCACTCGTCGCGCCATGACACGAACTCCTGCGCGAGCGGGTCCTCCATCGTCACCGAGTGGTTCGACAGGCTGAAGAAGCCCGGCAGCGAGTTCGCATACAGCGACGCGAACTCCGATGACGCAACCCACGACAGGAACGTCTGGGCCGCTTCGGCGTTCGGTGATGCTGCGTTCAGGCCGAGGGCGATGTCCGTGTGGTCGGAGATGTAGCAGGTGTCACCCGCTGCCTTCACCGGCGGCATGAATGCGCCCATTGCGAACTCGGCCTGCTCGTTGAAGAGGCCGATCTCCCACGAGCCGGCTGGGTAGATCGCCGCTCCGCCGAGGGTGAACAGTGCCTGCGAATCCGGATACGAGATTGCTTCGTAGCCGCTCGGCATGTAGTCGGCCCAGCGTGCGAGCGAGGTCAGCGTGTCGACGTATTGCTGGTCGGTCAGCTTCTCGGTCCCATCGATGAGCCCGGTTCGGCCTTCTTCACCGGCCCAGTAATTCGGCCCGATGTTCTGGAAGCCCATCGTGGCGGCTTCCCACTGGTCGGCAGTGCCCATCGCGAGCGCGTCGTAGTTGCCATCGGCCTTGATGGCGTCGAGGGCTGCGAAGAATTCATCCTCGGTGGTCGGAGCTTCCACGCCGATCTCCGCGAACGCGTCGGCGTTGTAGATGAACCCGTGGATCACCGAGGCCATCGGAACGCAGAACTTCTGCGTGCCATCGTCCGTGATCCATGCCGACTGAGCGACATCACTGAAGTTCTCCATGCCGGACACGTCCGTGATGTCCGCGAGGAACCCTGCGTCGTACAGTTCGAGCGAGGCATCGAATGGGCGACACGTGATGAGGTCGCCGGCCGTTCCGCCTTCGAGCTTCGCCCGCAACGCGGCGTTGTACTCCGCCGGCGCCGTCGGGGCGAAGGTCACCTTGATGTTCGGATTGGCAGCCTCAAACGCGGGAATGATCGTGTCCTGCCAGATGGCAAGGTCGTCGTTCCGCCAGCTCTCGATGACGAGATCCACCACTTCGCCGCTGTCCGGCGCTTCGGTCGTCTCGGTGACGTCGTCACCACCGGCGGTCGTCTCCGTGGAGTCGTCGCTGCTACAGGCAGCCACGACAAGCAGGAGCGCGACGAGGCCGATCAACCACTTAAGTCTTCGATTCATTTCGGTCCTTTCCGACCCGGCGAGCCGGGTCTCCTCCATGACGAACAAGGTGGCCGGAGTGTATCCGGGGACGACAGGGCCGCCCAATCCACTTTGCTTGTTCTGTAAACTTACCTGCTCCACCAGAGTGCGTCAATGCGGTTTGGTCGTTATTTCCCTTGACACATGCCACTCCTTGTTCGTATGTTGAGTGAACTTATGTGGAATACCGAGCCCACCGGAGGCGAGACAGCGCTGCGCATCAGCCGCAAGGCCACGCGCGGCGATACCCGCACACAGAACCGTCGCTTCGTCCTCCAGCGCCTCTTCGCCGACTCCCCCACGTCGAGAGCCGACATCGCGAGAGCCACCGGGCTCACACGGGCCACGGTCTCACATCTCATCGCCGAGCTCATTGAAGAGGGCCTCGTCCTCGAGCTCGGAACCGCCCCTTCCGCCGGCGGCAAGCCGCCAACGCTCCTGACGATCTCCGACGATGCCCACCACGTGATCGCCGTGGAGCTTGAAGGAGACCGCTGGACCGGATCCGTCATGACGTTGCGCGGCCGCATCATCGACACGCTGTCGGTTGACGCCGCCGGCCGGCGCGGGGCGCCCGCGGTTCGTGCGATCTTCGAGCTGGTCGGGGCTCTGACGGCGCGAACGAAGCAGCACATCCTCGGTGTCGGTATCGCAACCCCGGGTGTCGTTACCCCGAAGGGCCGCGTCATCGAGGCGACGGCCCTCGACTGGCACGGGACCAAGGTCGGCAAGCTCGTGCGCGAACAGATCGGAATCCCCACATATGTGATCAACGACGCGAGCGCGATCGCTCTTGCTGAATTCGCACTCGGGAAGCACGGCACGGACAACCTGATCGTCGTGAAGGTCGGCACCGGCATCGGAGCGGGAATCATCCTCGACGGCCGGCCCTATGCCGGTGAAGGCTACGCCGCCGGGGAGATCGGGCACATGGCAATCCACGGCGCGTCGTTCGATGGAACCGCCGAGACACTCGAAGGCGTCGCATCGGCAAGATCGATCGCCACACAGCTCGGCTTGTCCAGAGATCCGACGCGATCAGCGAGCGATGTCTTCGAGGAGACGGCTCGGCGGATCGGCTCCGGCGATGCCGAGGCACGTCGCGTGGTCAATCTCGCTGGACGCCACGTCGGGGCTGCTCTCGCAAACGTAACGGCCATCCTCGACATCAGGCACATCGTGGTCGCTGGTCCCGTCAGCCGCCTCGGTTCGTCGTTCCTCGATCCACTGCGTGAAGAGATCTCGGCGAGGGTTCTGCCGGCGGTGGAGAAGGGTCTCGTCGTCGCATTCGGAGGCGTCGAGAGGTCTGCCGAGCACGGCGCGGCGATCCTGGTCCTCAACCGCGAATTGGGGATCCTCTGATCCTTCCCGGCTATCCGGCTACCCGAACGTAGCTCCCGAGCACCTGCAATTCCGCACACGTCGCAGGCGGTGGCTCGATGACCCGTGAGAGCCCCTCCGGTCCGGGCTCATGGACGAGATCGACGAAGAAACGATACGACCACGCCGCCGTCGACGGCCGCGACTCGATCCTCGTCAGGTTGGCACCGCGTAGACCGAGCTCTGCGAGCACGAGCGCGAGAGCGCCGGGCGTGTGCGAGGTCGTGAACACCATCGTCGTCTTGTCGTCGCCCGGATCGACCTGGGGCTCCCCGGGAGCCAGCACCACGAACCGGGTGGTGTTGTGCTCCCTGTCGAGCACGTCGCGCATGAGCACTTCGAGACCGTAGAGCTCAGCAGCGCCGGGAGGAGCGAGTGCAGCAACCGTGGGATCGCCGAGTTCGGCCACCTCGCGCACTGCGCCCGCCGTGTCGTAGCGAGCCCTCACCTCGACACCGAGATCCAAGAGGTGGTGCTCTGCCTGTGCGAGAGCCTCTGGATGCGACCGAATCTCACAAAGCTCGTCCACCGACGCCCCGGGAAGACCGAGAATCGCGTGGCGCACCTCAACGAGGTGCTCGGCGACGATCGCGAACGGCTGGTGACCGTTGCCTCCGGGGAGTCGATCAAGGACGGGTAACACCGATCCGGTCGTCGAATTCTCAACAGGGACGACGAGCCGGTCGACCTCGCCTTCCTCGAGCGCGGAGAAGGCGGCTGCAAAGCCCTTGATGCCCGCCGGCTCACACTCCGGGAACAGCTCCCCGACCGCCCGGAAGCTGTACGAGCCGGGCTCTCCCTGGTATCCGATGCGCATGCGGGAGACCATAGGCACGCCGGAATCCACACACCGATCTGCTCCGGCGCTTCCGCATCGCGAGCACGCATCGGCATATCATGGCGTGGTTGCGAATCCACCCGCCTTGAAGGACGAGCCGCCCTTGACATCACCCCGCCGACACGATCCTGAGGTGTGCGACCACTGTCGCAAGAACCGCAGCGCCTCGACGAAGCTCCACGACCGACCTCCATGGGTCAAAGACGCCGTCTTCTATCAGATCTTCCCAGATCGTTTCGCGAGATCCGAGCGGGTTCGCAAGCCCGTCAACCTCGAGGCGTGGGACTCCCCGCCCACGTACCACGGGTACAAGGGCGGCGATCTCCTCGGCGTCTTGGAACGCCTCGACTGGCTCGCCGATCTCGGCGTCAGCGCGATCTACTTCAATCCGATCTTCCGGTCTGCGTCGAACCACCGCTATCACACGCATGACTACTACCGCGTCGACCCGATCCTCGGCACCGACGACGACTTCGACGAGTTGCTCGCCGCGTGTCACGAACGGGGGATCCGGGTCGTTCTCGACGGCGTCTTCAATCACTCGAGTCGGGGCTTCTTCCGATTCCACGACGTACTCGAGAACGGTGAGCAGTCGCCGTACCTCGGGTGGTTCCACATCAACGGATTCCCACTCAACCCGTACGACATGGACGAGCCCGCCAACTACGAGTCGTGGTGGGGGATTCGCGCCCTGCCGACCTTCAATACCGACAATGCCGAGGCGCGCGACTACCTCATGCGGGTTGGCGAGTACTGGGCGAAGCGCGGCATCGACGGGTGGCGACTCGACGTCCCCGAGGAGATCAAGACGCCCGGCTTCTGGGAGGAGTTCAGGGAGCGCACGAGGGCGGTGAACCCCGACCTCTACATCGTCGGCGAGATCTGGGGCGACGCCGCCGACTACGTCAACGAGGGCACACGATTCGACGGGACGATGAACTACCCGTTCACGACTGCGGCGATCGCGTTCACCGTCGGGGACCGACTCGATACGAAGACGATGATGGACAACCCGTACTACAACGTCGTCCCTGCGATCGACGCCGCGGGATTCCGAGACCGCGTCCAGTCATTCCTCGATCGGTATCCAGAGACGGCGGCTCTCGCGAATCTGAACCTCCTCGACTCGCACGACACCGCACGGATCCTGACGATTGCCTCCGGCGATGAGGACTCCGTGGTGCTCGCCCTCACTCTCCTCCTCACGTTCCCGGGCGCTCCGAGCCTCTACTACGGAACCGAGGTCGGCCTCGAAGGCGGGCGTGACCCCGACTCCCGTCGTTCCTTCCCGTGGGGCCACGAGAGCCATTGGAACCACCGCATCCACGGCGCCGTGAAGGAACTCATCGCTCTTCGACATCGTCATCCGGCGCTGCGGGGCTCCGACTATCAAGTCCTCTGGCCTCCCGGAGACGGTGACGGCTCGATGCTGCATGCCGTGCAGCGATCCGCCGAGGGCGAGCACCTCCTCATCGTGGTGAACGCCGGTCGAGAGCGCGAGACCATGTCCGTCACGTGCTGCAGTGACGCCGAGCTGGTGTGGGGGAACGGTGAGCTGATCGTCGGCGAGAATCAGACACGGATCTCAATGGCCCCGAGGTCCGCCGCTATCTGGCGCCGCAGCGACTGAGGCCTCGGAGGAAATGGCGGCCGACGAGTTGCTGATCAACAGCGGCGGCAGCGCTACTTGTCGAGGCCGGACAGTGCCACAAATGTGCTGCGCAGCGCCGGGTAGAGATCGCGATACACGGCGTAGGCCTCGTCATAGAACCCGGCATCGCCCGACGGATCAACCGGGTCGCCCACGTCCACCGCCGCGTTCGTCGCCTCTTCCACCGACGCGAAAGCACCGGCTCCGGTCGCGGCGAGGAGCGCTGCACCGTGCGCTGCCGCCTCGGGGGTGCCCACAACGCGAACGGGGAGATCCATGACGTCGGCGATGATCTGGAGCCACAGAGGGGAGGCGGTGCCACCGCCGGACGCTCGCACCTCCTTGACTGACGCGGAGGAACGCACGAGCTCGAGCGAGTCCCGCAAACCGAATGCGACGCCTTCGAGAACGGCTCGCGCCATGTGACGAAGATCGTGACGCACCGTGAGGCCGACGAACGCTCCTCGCGCCAGCGGATCGGGGTGGGGTGTCCGCTCACCAGTCAGGTAGGGAAGGAACTGCACACCGCCGGCTCCCGCCGGCACCTCACCGGCGGCATCGTCGAGTTCGACAAACGACCGGCCGGGCGCCACCGCCCGCCGGAACCACTCGAAGCTCCCCGCCGCCGACAGCATGACACCCATGAGGTGCCACATGCCCGGCACTCCGTGACAGAAGGCATGGAGGCGACCGTCGGGTTCAACGACAGGCCGGTCCGTCGGAGCGAACACCACGCCGCTCGTGCCGATGCTCATCGCGACGATGCCCGGCGCTACCGCCCCCACGCCGACGCCGTTGGCAGCCTGATCCCCGCCCCCGCCGAAGACCGGTGTTCCCGGCACGAGGCCGGTTGCGGCGGCTCCCGACTCGCTCACGACGCCCGTGATCTCTGTGCCCTCGAATGTGTCGGGGAGCCACTCGCTCGGGATCCCGAGCGACTGCACGAGGGGACCGGACCAGTTGCGATCTGCCAGGTCGAAGAGGATCGTTCCGGATCCACCCGCCCTGTCCATCGCATACGCACCCGTCAGCATGAACCGGACGTAGTCCTTGGGAAGGAGAATCTGTGCAGTCCGGCCGAACACCTCCGGCTCGTTCCGCTTCACCCACAAGATCTTCGGTGCCGTGAAGCCCGTCAGAGCGTCGTTCCCGGTGACCCGGATCAACTCGTCCCTTCCCACGACTTCACGCATTTCGTCACACTCACGTTGTGTGCGCTGGTCGTTCCAGAGGATCGCCGGACGCATTACCTCGCCGCGATCGTCGAGCATCACGAGTCCGTGCATCTGGCCCGTCAGGCCGACGCCCCGCACGGCGCTGCCGGGGACACCCGCGTCGTTGAGGGCTGCTGCGATGGCCTCCTTCGTCGCCGTCCACCACAGGCTCGGCTCCTGCTCGGACCAGAGCGGCTTCGGGCTCTCGAAGTCGTAGGTGGATCGCCCAATCGACACGACCGCTCCGGACTCGTCGACAAGCAGCGCCTTGGTCGCCGTCGTGGACGAATCGATACCGAGGAAGTGGCTCATGGGTGTGCTCCTTCGGGGGTGGTTGGAAGCTGCTCGAGGACGGATCGAACATCGGCGTCACCCACGCCGAGCAACTGCCACATCTCAGTGTGCACAGTCGTCCCGCCGGGCGCGAGCGTACGGAGGGGCCCCAGCGTCTCGAGTTCCAGAAAGCGCTCATCGCGGTAGCACTGGATCGATGCGCCCTTGTCCGCGTAGGAGGCTCCTTCGCCATGGATGGGCGCCCACTTGACGAACAGTTCCTCGTTGAGGTGATAGGCGATCCAACCGCGCGTGTTCTCGGTGCCGACCTTGAGCTTCGCCGGCCGCAGGGAGGCGTGAATCGAGATCATCGTTCCGTCCAGGTCGAGCTCTGGCGCTCCTAGGTCCGTGTATGGCCACACGATCAGGCGTCGATCCGGGAGTACTCCACCGTCGTCCCTCCCCGAACCGAATGGCAGATACGCCGTGCCACCGGGAGCCATCTGTGTAATCGCCCAAGGGGCAACCTCGACCGCCTGCGCGCCGGCATTTACGAGGACGTGCTCGACCATCACCTGTTCCCCGGTCACCGTGAGCACCAGCCGCTTGACGACACCGTCGCCGTCCGGCGCTCCTGTGACGGCCACGGACGAGTCGGTCTGCTCGATCTCGACGGCGACGTCGTCGGGCTGGTACGTGATGGGTGGGATCTCAGGAGCTCGCCAGAGGCGATGCCCGCCAAGGAACCGAAAACGTCCGAGAGCCGGCACGTCGATCCCGGCGTCGCCGAGGCGGGCAAGAAGATCCGGCCCCCCGGGGCGCCGGAACCCGAGCACCCGCGGGCCGGCATTCACGGCGATCTCGAACTCGACCATCCCGAGCGAGATGGTCACGGCTTCGACGGGTGCGGTGTGGTGTCTCGTCGTCAATTCGCGGTCCGGTACTGCGGAGTCGGTTTTGGGGCCCACCCTACGACTTCCGATGCTGCCATCGGGGATGCCACCGTTTACCCTGAGTGCGCGCGGTTCCGCGTTGTCGTCCACCGCGCACCGGTATTGAGAGACTGGGAGGACAGTCATGACCGAGTTCTTCGAAGGCGTGGATCAGGTTCGATACGAGGGACCCGACTCCGACAATCCGTTGGCTTTTCACTACTACGACGCAGACCGCATCGTCATGGGCAAGAGCATGCGGGACCACCTCCGCATGGCTGTCGCCTACTGGCACTCGTTCAATTGGCCGGGCAATGACGTGTTCGGCGCCGGCACGTTCGACCGTCCGTGGCTGGATCCTTCGATGGATCCCATGACGGCAGCGCGAATGAAGATGGACGCCGCGTTCGAGTTCTTCTCCAAGTTGGGATTCCCTTTCTGGTGTTTCCACGACGCCGACATCTCGCCTGCAGGAGCAACCTTCGCCGAAACGAAGGCGAATCTCGAGGCGATGGTCGACTACGCCGAGGGGAAGATGGCGGAGACGGGCGTGAAGCTCCTTTGGGGCACGTCCAACATGTTCAGCCACCCGCGCTTCGCTGCCGGGGCCGCCACGAACCCGGATCCAGAGGTCTTTGCCTACGCAGCGGCGCAGGTGAAGAACGTTCTCGACGCAACCCAGCGTCTCGGCGGCACGAGCTACGTGCTTTGGGGAGGCCGCGAGGGCTACGAGACCCTGCTCAACACACGAATGAAACAAGAGGCGGACCAGCTCGCGCGGTTCCTTCACATGGTCGTGGACTACAAGAAGTCGATCGGCTTCGACGGCCAGTTGTTCATCGAGCCGAAGCCTCAGGAGCCGACGAAGCACCAGTACGACTACGACAGCGCCACCGTCCACGGGTTCCTCGAACGCTACGACCTGCTCGGTGAGCTGTTCGTGAATATCGAGACCAACCACGCCACGCTCGCCGGACACAGCTTCCACCACGAAGTCGCCTACGCAATCGACAACGGCATCTTCGGCAGCGTCGACGCGAACCGGGGCGATCCGCAGAACGGCTGGGACACCGACCAGTTCCCGAACTCGGTCGAAGAGGTGAGCCCCGTGCTCTACGAGATCATCCGGAGCGGCGGGTTCACCAACGGCGGCTTCAACTTCGACACGAAGCTACGTCGCCAGTCGATGGACCGTAACGACCTGTTCCATGCCCACATCGGCGGAGCCGACACCCTGGCCAAGTCGCTGCTTGTCGTAGCACAGCTCATCGAGGACGGGAAGCTCGAAGCCGCTCGCGACGAGCGTTACGCCGGTTGGAGCGATGGTCTCGGTAGGGAGATCCTTGGCGGGCAGACCGACCTTGCGGCGCTCGAAGCTCGGGTGGTTTCGGGCGAACACGATCCCGAACCGGTGTCCGGTCGCCAGGAGGCGCTCGAGAACCTCGTGAACCGGACGATCTGGAAGACCGTGTAGGAGAATCAGCGGATTCCGGTCGTTTGTGCCTACGACCACAGCTGGTGTGGTGCTAGACACGAACGATCACGGCGGCGGCTCCCATACAACCAACTCGTCCGGATCACCGTGGACGACCGTGACGCGCTGACCGGCATCGACGGTCAGCCAGCGGCCTTCCCGGCCGTTGGGCCAGATGACCCGGACCTCCGCCTTTCCCGAAGGGCCCAGACCGAAGTGGTGCCAGCCCAGGGAGCCGCTCGCATGTCCCCCGCCGATCGTGACCTCCCTCGACATCGTGTGCCCGCCGATCCGCATCTCGATCCACGAGCCAACGCCGCGGCGGTTCACTCCGGGTAGATCGAGACGCACGTCCACCCAGTTCCCCATCTGCGCGGGCGCATCGCCGGAGCCTGAACCGACGTTGCGCCACACCCTCGCGTTCTCGACACGGTTCACCTCAACGAGGTCGACCATGCCGTCGAGGTTCAGATCGACAACGGCACTCCCCCGGGTACGACCGCCATGGACGATGCCCGCATCCACTCCGCCGTCCACGAACGTCCCGTCGGGCTGGCCGAGAAAGAGGTTGTTCGGATCATTGTCGGTGAAGTCGGGCATCGCGTCGACGTTCCCTTTCGACACGAAGAGGTCGATGAACCCGTCGTTGTTGACGTCTTGGAACTCGGGATGCCACGCCGTCGAAGGCAGGGTGTTGTCGCCGACGTACGGCCGATGAGCAGTCACGCCTCGCCGGATGGCGATGTCCGTGTACGTTGGCCGGCCGGGGCCGTCGGCCAGCGTCTGGAGCCGGTTGTCGCCCTGGCTCGTGAGATACACGTCTGGATATCCATCGCCCGTGACGTCGTGAGAGGCGATGCCCATTCCCCAGATCCGCACGAGTTTCCACCCTTCCTCCCTCGTATACGCCACAGGCTCTTCACCCGAGATGCGCCAAAGGAGCTCCTCGCCGTCGCGGTTGTACTGGCGATCATTCGTCACCCTGAGATCGGCCTCTCCGTCACGATCCCAATCGCTGAAGAGCACGGAGAGGCTGCACCAGCCGGGCTCGAGGAGGATGGGATCGCCGTACCGGTCGCCCTCGGGACGAACGAGCGCGTTCGCGGCACAGAGGTCCGTCTCGTTCCGGAGATCGGTCAGCTTGAGGTAGTTGGCGAAGGCGAGTGTCGGACGATCCGATCCCTCCTCCCATGTTGCGCTGAACCCCACGGTCCACTCGTTCCCGCCGTCGAATCCCCAGATCTCGTTCGCCCGCTCGAAAGCGCAGTCGCCCTTGCCCCGAAACAGGATGTTCTCACCGAGCCGGAGCACCGCCAGGTCCGTGATGCCGTCGGAGTCGACGTCGATGGGATACGCGCCCGCGACCGAATCGAGCCCGAGCTCGGCAGACTCGATTCGTTCGAAGGCCAGTTCTCCACCGACGGCACTCCGATTCCCGTAGAGCGCCGCCGAGTTCTCTCCGCCGGCGAAGTAGAGCTCGGGAAGCTCATCGCCGTCACAGTCGAACACGGCAACCCCACCGCCTTCGAAGAACCGCGAACCGCCGCTGTAGACATGGTCGACACCCGCAACGGCCGTCTCGTCGACGAAGGAAGGTGCGCCCAGGGCTTCGCTCGGTTCTGTGACGCTGCTACAACCGGCCGCGGCAACTGCGCCGATTCCGCACGTCAGGACCACGAGTCTCCCGATCCGCCCCTTCACTTGCTTCCTCCCAGCCTCGACGGTGTCAACGTCCGAATAGCTGCTGCGCCCGCTCCCAAGCGGCTTTCCCGATCTCGGCCCCGATGATGCGGCCTTCGAAGTCGTCGGATCGCACGTGGATCCCGCCGTAGAGCCTCGAGATCCCAGCCTGATCGGCTCCATCTCGATACGTCGCCCATCGCAGAACGACGTCCTCCGTCGGCCCGGATTCGAACTCGAGCGAGTCGGCTTCGATGCGCCACTCCCCGAATCCACCCGGGAAGTACGGGGACCCGGTCAGGGCCGTCAGCACCTCGGCGGATGCTCGGCTGAAGGTGCTGTGACCCGACACATAGGCAGCGAACGACGGAGTCACGAACGTCGGCGACTGGTAGGGGACCCAGTCCACGGCGAGTATCCAGTCGACCCCGCCAATCTCGGTTTCGGGATCTTCCGGGTTGCCGACGTACGAAAGCACGGCGACCTCCCCGACATGATCCGAAAGGTGCTCATGCCGCTCGCCGTCGGACGACGAACCCTCCGTGATGACCTCCACGAGACCGTTGACGAGAGGGAGGCCGTCCTCGTGGTACGAGGGCCCATCCGGGTCGCTCGATTGGCCGAAGCCGCCCATCCAACGGATCATCGAGATCGGACGGACGTAGTCGTAGTAGCCCTTCGATCCCCATGCGGCGATCGCCGCGTCGTGATTGGCGCCGTTGAGGGCGAGATACAACTTGACATCCCACTCGAGCCGATCAACCGGCTCGCCCGCTCCCCCAATTCGGAGATCGTCGTCAAGGAGATCCGATGTCGCGTTTGCGAGGGTGTTCCAGTGGCCGGGAGGTGTCTCAGAATCGGGCCCGTCCGCCCAGAACTCGGCGAGTACACGGCCGAAGTCGGCTTGGTTCACCATCACCGGGTCGTACGCCGCGCCGGTCACGGGATTGACGTCGTATCCAATCCCATCCTGGGCGCCGAGTGAGTTGTTGCCGATGCTCGCCGGCGAGATGTCGATCATCGGCGCGTCCGTCGGGTCGAGGATGCTGCTGAACGCCACCACCTCGATGGCGTCGTCCTTGAAGGCTCGATCCGAGTCGGGGTCGCCGCGGTACGGAGGATCCCCGGGATCGACGGGCACACCGGTGGGCGGAGCCGGCGCCAGAGCGAATCCCGTCACGAAGCCCCAGTGCGGGTCGATGAACTCCTGCACGCCGCTGTCGAGAAGGATGCCGTTCTGCGAGACCATGTTCTCGATCTCGAGTGGCTGCCACCGGTTGGGGTCGTTCATGACGGTGCCCGACTCGCGCACCACGAGCGGCGGGTTGACCGGCTCGTATGACGGATCCGGGGCGTATCCCTCGGCCTCGTTCGCACCGTCGACCATGCCGGCGTCGATGATCGTCCGGGCGATCCGGTTGCCGACGGCTGCCGGCGCGTCGCCATCCGTGGAGGTGAACTCGATGTCCAGGCAGAGAGCCCCCATCAGGGCATCGAGTTCCGGGATCGTCTCCGTAGCACCGATCGAATCGAGGTACCGATGTTCCAGAACCCTGTAGGCGGCGTAGCTGATCGCTTCTTGCCGAGCCGCCTCGACATCCTCGGCCTCGTGCTTCTCAGCAACGAAGAGACCGATCGCGTCCTCGTCGTACGCCGCCCATGCGTCCCACATCGCCGCCGACGTGTGATAGAGGTTGCGCGCATGGACGGTGGGCGCCGGAAGGTCTCTTCGGATCGCCGCGAGATTCAACTCGTTCCAACGACGGGCGACCGACCACTCCGGATGGTCGTCGATCGGCGGGCAATCGGGAGCCGATGCCGACCCCGAGCATGAGGGGAGCACCATTGCCAGCGCGCCGAGTGTGAGCACCGTCCAACGACCAACGCGTTGACCCGATCTTCGCATAGGCGATGCCCCTCCTGATCGATCGTGAACAATAGCCAACCCGTTCTGAGACGGTCCGGCCCCTTGGCACCAAGGAAGGTTCGTGCGTAGCATTGCCGCAGGCAGAGGCGGGTGGACCCCGGCTCTGAACCACCGCACCATTTGTGCGGTGCCCCAAGGACCTAGGAGGAACAATGAAACGGAGCATCAAGCTCCTCGTCTTGATTGCCGTGTTGGCGATGATCGCGGCCGCGTGTGGCGGCGACGACACGACCGAGACGACAGCAGCAGGCGAGACGGGCGACACCGAGGCACCCGCCGAGGAACTCGTCATCGGCGTCTCTTGGAACAACTACAACGAAGAGCGCTGGGCGATCTGGGATGAGCCGGCGATCAAGGCAGCGATCGAAGCCGGCGGCGGTACCTACATCTCCACGGATGCGGGTTCGTCGGTCGACCAGCAGATCACTGACGTTGAGAACCTGATCACCCAGGGGGCGAATGCGATCATCCTCCTCGCTCAGGACGGCACGGCCATCAAGCCTGC
>JBDLHX010000013.1:0-36527 GCA_039715165.1 Actinomycetota bacterium | reverse complement strand
TTCGCCCGGTACTCGGTCGACGATCGATGGCTCGTGCCCCACTTCGAGAAGATGCTGTACGACAACGCCCTGCTCGCCAGGGTCTACCTGCGGGCCTGGCAGGTCACCGGTGCGCCCTCGATGCTGAAGACGGCCCGCGAGACGCTCGACTATCTCGGGCGCGACATGGCCGATTCCACCGGGGGTCTGCATTCGGCGGAGGACGCCGACGCCGGCGGACGGGAAGGGGCGTTCGCCGTCTGGACGTGGGCCGAACTCGCCGACGTGCTCGGCAGCGACCGCGATCTCGCTGCAGCCATCTACGGGGCGACGCCGGAAGGGAACTTCGATGGTGCCAACATCCTTCACCTTCCCGAACCCCTCCACGACGTTTCGGCGAGGCTCGGGACCGACGCGGAGGCTCTGGGCGCGGCGAAGCATCGCATCGACGAACGGCTGAGAGAACGACGTTCGGACAGGGAGCGGCCGGGGAGGGACGACAAGATCGTGACCGCATGGAACGGTCTCGCTCTGCGGGCATTCGCCGAAGCCGCAGCGATCCTTGGAGACGAGGGCTACCTCGCGACGGCACATGGAATCGCCGAATTCCTGACCGGTCCGGCTTGGAACGACGGGCGCATCCGCAGGTCGTGGCGACGTGGCACGCCCGGACCAAACGGCTTCTGCGACGACTACGCCGCGACCGCCCTCGGCCTGTTCGCCTTGTACCAGGCGACGGGTGAGGAGCGCTGGTACCAGCTTGCGGAAGAGGCGACGCGGACAATGATCCGGTTGTTCGCGGACGACACTGGTGGCTTCTACGCAACGGCTTCGGATGGGGAGCGACTGATAACGCGACCCAAGAACGTGCACGACAACCCAACGCCGTCCGACAACGCGCTCGCGGCCGAGGCGCTCGCTGTACTCGCCGCCTACACCGGGGATGCCGACCTGTCCCGCATGGTCGAAGATGCCGTCCGATCGATCGGCACGAGTCTTTCGATGAACCCCGGGGCCCATGGGCACGCTCTCGGCGTCTGGCTCGCCAACCCGATCCGGGAGGTCGCGGTCGTCGGAAGGTCTGCAGAGAGGCGCCCATTCATCAAGGCAGTGTGGGAAGGCTTCCGACCGGATGTCGTCGTTGCCGAAGGTGACGGGGAGGCGGCAGATGTTCCGCTTCTCGTCGGGCGGACGCCGGGAGAGGGGGCACGCGCATACGTCTGCCGGGGATTCGTCTGTGATCTCCCCGCCGAGTCGCCGACGGCTCTCCGCTCTCAGCTCGGTTCTTCTTGAGCGTCGGCCAGCACCTCGACGGACACGACCCGCTGCGGCACCGCATCGATGACGGTGATTACGAGTCCGTCGAAGTGGAAGACCTCACCGCCTTCCGGGATTCGGCCCGCGACACCGGCGAGCAGGCCGCCAACGGTGATCCAATCGCCCTCCGGGAGCGTCACTCCCGTCTCCTCCACCAGATCCTCGACGTCCATCGTCGCGTCCAGGCGCCATCTGTCGACTGCCACATGATGGATCTCGGGCCGAAGCACCTCTCCCTCGTCTGAGATGCGCCCGACGAGTTCGGCGGCAACGTCTTCGATCGTGACGATCCCGGCCGTCCCGCCGTGCTCGTCAACTGCCACGGCCAGGTGGATGCCGCTCGACTGCATCTCCGCGAGGAGGTCCACGACGCGCTTCGTCTCCGGAACGACGAGTTCGCGCGACGCAACGATGGCAACCGGCGCGTCGGGGGACTCGGTGACTGTTGCGGCGAGATCCTGGAGCCGAACGACACCTCGGATGTGGTCGAGATCGTCCTCATACACGGGGAGGCGTCGGTGGCCGCTGCGAATCGCGACATCGAGAGCCTCCGAGACGCTCGCGTCCGAGCGAACCGCAATGAGGTCGATCCTCGGTGTGAGGATCTCGTCGACGGTCCTGTCTCCGAGTTCGAACGCTCGTTCCATGAGCGTGCGATCGTTCTCGTCGATCGCTCCTTGCGTTGCCGCCTGCGTTGCCAGCATGCGGAGCTCGTCTTCGGTCACGCCTACCTGACCCGCCACTCCCTTTCCGGGCGCCTGCATGTCGGCGAATGCGACGAGCACCGCGACGAGGGGGCGGAACAGCCAAGCCAGGGCGGAGACCAGGGGAGCGGTGGCGCGGGCGACGGCGGCCGGATGATGCACCGCGTAGGTCTTCGGAATCGCCTCCGCGTAGACGAACAACACGATGGTCAGGGCGATGGACGCAACGGTGACGCCGAGGTTGCCGAAGTGACGTCCTGTGAATACCCCGGTCACGGTTGCGGCGCCGATCTGGACGAGGAGCACCGCAAGGAGGACGGTGTTCAGGACGAGTGGGAGATTGTCGAGGAGATGCAGGAGGCGGACGGAGCGATGATCGCCGTCCGCCGCCTTGACTTCGACGCGGACCCTCTGGACGCGTAGAAGAGCTGCCTCGGCAGCACCGAGCACAACGGCCGCGATGAGCAGCGTCAGAAGAGCAGCGATTAGCGCAACGTCGGTGCCGTCCATGCGCCAAGTCTCGCGCATTCGGTAGCGTGAGGGAATGAGGCTCGGCGTGGCAGCCGCGGTCACCGTTGGAACAGTGGCCGCAGTCATCGGAGGTATCTGGATGCTCCAGGATCACTTCATCTATTTCCCCGGGCCAGATCCGGGATCGGCACCAGTTCCATGGAGCGAGATGAAGGTGGAGACCGATGACGGTCTCACGCTCAACGCGTGGGCTCGGAGCGACGGTGCGAGTGATGTGCGTCCCGTCGTGATCGTCTTCCCCGGTAATGCGGGCAACCGGGCCGGGCGGGTGCCCCTCGGGGATCGGCTCGCTGAAGCGGGATACGCGGTCGTCCTCGCCGAATACCGCGGATACGGAGGGAACCCCGGTCGGCCGAGCGAGGCCGGGTTGACTGCCGACGTAAAGGCGGTCGTTCAATGGGTGCGAGGAGAGGGGCTTGCCGACGGCGGCCTCGTCTACTTCGGTGAGTCGCTCGGCGCTGCCGTCGCGATAGCGGTTGCTGCTGAAGAGCCGCCCGATGCTCTCGTGCTCGGTTCGCCGTTCACGTCGCTCGTCGATGTCGGGCGTCATCACTACGCGTGGCTTCCCGTCGGGTCGCTCGTCCGTGACGAGTATCTCTCGCTCGACAGGGTCAAACGAGGGGAGCTCACCGGTGTCCCCGCGCTCGTCGTCGCCGGCAGCGGCGATCGGACCGTGCCCGTCTTGCAGAGCCGCACGATTGCGGAGGCCCTCGGCGCCGAGCTCTACGAGGTTGGGGGAGCGGATCACAACGATCCGTCGATCCGGTCGTCGCGCGAGATGGTCGAGCGTGTCTCCACCTTCATCGAGCGGGTGTTGGGCGGAGGTACCGTTCTCGATACTTGACGTTCGGCCCTACCGGTAGGCTGCTGCGTCGACTTACCTGCAGCGTCGGAGATAGGCGGTCCAGTGTTCGTTCAGTACTACAGCGAAGTCGCACGTCCATACGAGGACGTCGCGGAGCGCTGTCCTCTCGTCCTCGGGCAGATCGAGGGTTGGGCCGAGAGCTCCTATCGCGACGGCGAAGCGATTCGCGGGAAGGTTGGGCCCACCAGCGAGGGAACGCTCGTCGCGAAGACGGTGCGGATGTCGGTTGGCCCCGCCGTCGAGTCGTCAGACGCGCGTCGTATCCCCCTCACGTGGGAGGCAACGGGAACCCCGGGCCTCTTCCCGAAGATGGACGCCGAACTCGTCATAGCGCGCGTCAGCGACGATCGCACCCAGGTGAAGATCCAGGGCCATTACGACCCGCCGCTGGGGAGCCTCGGCCGGCTCATCGACAAGGCGCTTCTCCACCGAGTCGCTGAGGCATCGACGAAGGCGCTCGTCGACCGGATCGTTGAGGAACTCAGCGGTTGAGGTCGGGGAGGGTGCCCTTCCCGACGTGCTCGAAGATGAGCGCCGTTTCGATGTGATCGACCTCACGCATCGTTGTGAAGCCACTCACCGCCAGCTCGCGCAGATGATCGGCGTCACGTACGACGACGCGCACGAGGAAGTCGTTCGGCCCCGTCACGTGGGAAAGGCTGATCACCTCGGGCAGCTCCGAAGCATGACGCCGAAACGCATCGACCTCGTCGGCCGCGTGGCGCCGCAACCGCACGGCGATCATCGCCTGGAGTCCGATGCCGAGGACGTGAGGATCGACGACGGCCCGAAAGCCTGAGAAGACGCCGTCGCCCTCGAGGCGGCGCATTCGTTCCGAACACGTGGAGGGGGCGATGCCGACTGTTGCCGCGAGCTCCTTGTTCGACAGCCGCGCATTCTCCTGCAGGGCGGCAACGATGGCGCGATCTGTGCGGTCGAGGGGTGTCGAGCTGGGCATTTGGCGAATCCTCTTCGGCTGGGTTGTCGGAAACCAGCACAATACCCCACAATGGGTGCATCGGCAGGCCGTCTGTACGGGGAAACGCCCGTTGCAGCGTATGGCAAACGGAAGGGATGCACCGTGCGAGACGAGTACGACGACAGGATCGCAGGCAGGAAGCTCTCGCCCGAGAGCCTCATGATGAGCTACGGCTACCGGCCGGAGTGGTCGGAAGGCGCGATCAAGAGCCCGATCTTTCAAACCTCGACGTTCGTGTTCGAGTCTGCGGCCGAGGGCAAGCGATTCTTTGAACTCGCCGAAGGCTCGGCCGAAGCTGCAGAGGGGGAACAGGTCGGTCTCATCTACAGCCGGTTGAACAACCCCGACCTCGAGATCCTCGAGAATCGTCTCACGCTCTGGGACGGTGCCGAGAAGGGACTCGTCTTCTCGTCGGGCATGGCCGCGATCACGACATCGATGCTCGCCTACCTGCGCCCCGGCGATGTCTTGTTGCACACCGCGCCGCTCTACGGGGGAACCGACCACTTCGTCCACGATGTGCTCCCGGAGTTCGGCGTGCGCCCGGTCGAATGGGAACCCAACATGACCGAGGCCGACGTCGACGCGATCCTCGATGAAGCCCTCAGCGGCAGGCGTCTCGGCGCGGTCCTCATGGAGACCCCGGCCAACCCCACGAATGATCTGTTCAGCATCGCCATGGCACGCCGCATCGCAGACCGGCACAGCGACGGGAGCCGCCGTGTCCCAGTTGCGATCGACAACACGTTCCTCGGTCCGCTCTGGCAGCATCCACTGCGCCACGGGGCGGATCTCTCGATCTACTCGGCAACGAAGTACATCGGTGGTCACTCCGACCTCATCGCCGGGGCAGTGCTCGGCAGTGAGGAGATGATCCAGCCGGTCGCCGTGATGCGCACCGTTCTCGGAACGATGGCGGCGCCGTACACCGCCTGGCTCATGATGCGAAGCCTGGAGACGGTCGATCTCAGGATGCGACGCGAGACGGAGAGCGCAGGGAAGATCGCCGTCTTCCTCGCCGAACACCCGAAGGTCAAGGACATCAGCTACCTGGGGCTGCTCGAAGAAGGGGACAAGGGCTACGACATCCTTCGCGAGCAGACGGAAGGTCCGGGGGCGATGATCTCGTTCTGGATCGACGGCGATGAAGAGGAGGCGTTCCGATTCATCGACTCGCTCAGCCTCATCCACCTCGCAGTGAGCCTCGGGAGCACCGAGACGCTCGTTGAGCACCCGGCCACGATGACCCACGCCGGCGTCGACCCCGACGAGAAGAAAAAGCTGCGCGTCAACGGCGCGCTCGTTCGCCTCTCGATCGGCGTCGAGAATCCGGACGACCTCATCCACGACATCGCGACTGCGCTCGACGCGGTCTGACAGAAGGAATCTCACGATGACCCGAAGCTGGGCAGAGCCCTGGAAGATCAAGATGGTCGAGCCGATCGCGATGACCACGCGCGAGGACCGCGAGCGGGCCATCCACGAAGCGGGATTCAACACCTTCCTGCTCAAGGCGGAAGACGTCTACATCGACCTTCTCACGGACTCCGGCACGTCCGCGATGTCCGACCGGCAATGGTCGGCGATGATGCTCGGCGACGAGGCGTACGCCGGGGCGAAGAGCTTCTACAAGCTCGTCGACGCGGTGCACGACATCTATGGGTACGAGGAACTCATCCCGACACACCAGGGTCGAGGCGCTGAGCACCTGCTGAGCCAGATCCTCATCAATGAGGGCGACGTCGTACCGGGCAACATGTACTTCACGACGACTCGGTTCCATCAGGAGTACGCCGGAGGCGTGTTCGTCGACGTCATCGTGGATGAGGCCCACGACCCGTCGAGCGAGTTCCCGTTCAAGGGCAACATCGATCTCGACAAGCTGCGAGCCGTCGTCGCCGAGTTCGGCTCCGATCGGATTCCGTACGTGTCGTTCGAGACGAACGTCAACATGGCCGGAGGTCAGCCGGCCTCCATGGCAAACATCCGCGAGGTCTACGAGTACTGCCGGGCGAACGACATCTACGTCATGCTCGACGCGACCCGCGCCCTCGAGAACGCCTACTTCATCCAGCGCCGCGAAGAGGGCTACGCCGATCGCTCGATCGCCGAGATCATGCGGGAGATCACGTCCTACTCCGACGGTGCGACGGTCTCGTCGAAGAAGGACAACCTCGTCAACATCGGCGGCTTCCTGGCACTGCGAGATCCCGAGCTGGCACGGCAGGCGCGTGCCCTCCTCGTTGCGTTCGAGGGTCTCCACACCTACGGCGGCATGTCCGGCCGTGACATGGAAGCCCTCGCCACCGGTATTCGCGAGATGGTCGAGACCGACGACCACGTGGCAGCCCGCGTTGGACAGGTCGAATACCTCGGCGACAAGCTCATCGAGGGTGGCATCCCGATCGTGAGGCCCATCGGCGGGCACGGGATCTTCCTCGACGCGCTCCAGATCCTCGACCACCTGCCGCATGAGCATTTCCCGGCTCAGGCCCTCACCGCTGCGATCTATCGGGATTCCGGGGTGCGGGGTATGGAGCGGGGAATCGTCTCGGCCGGGCGTGATCCGGAGACGGGGGAGAACCGGCGTCCGAAGCTGGAGCTCGTGCGTCTCACGATCCCGCGTCGCGTCTACACGCAGTCACACATGGACGTCACGGCGGAGTCCGTGATCGAGGTCTACCGGCACCGCCACGACATCCGCGGCCTTCGGTTCACATACGAGCCGGAATCCCTGCGGTTCTTCCAGGCCAGATTCGAGGAGGTCTGACGAGCTCGCTCGTCAGACCTCAGTAGAAAGTAGAAAGTAGAGAGACAGGACCCGGGAACGCAGCCCGGGTCTCTCTCCTTCCTACTTCACAGCAGGACGGGGAGTCGGATCAGGATCACGGCGCCTGCGATCACACCGATGATTCCGACGAGGTTCACGAAGTGCCGATTCCAGCGGCTCTCGAGCTTCGACGCGATGCCTGAGAAGAAGAGCACCGCGGCGAAGAGCACCGCCGTCAACACGTAGTTGTCGCCGGTCTGGTTGGCGCGACGCGCTTCGACAGCAGCCTCGTCCGCTGCTGCTGCGAGTTGCTCAGCTTCGAGGAACTCGGCGACGACGTACTCGTCCATTTCGAACGGGGTCGGTGGTGCATCGGGGTTGTTCGCGGGATCCGCAGCGAGCCAAGCGTCGAGCGCCGGTCGGAACTCGTCGCGTACACGCTTGTAGAGGAAGCCGGAGAGCGTTCCGTTCGTGGGTTCGTAGACCGACCCATCGAAGGGCGGGATGCGCTCGTTCGCGAGATCGTCGATGTATGCGGCGACGAAGTCCGTGAACAAGGCGACATCGATTTGAACAAGTTGGCCGCCTCGCGTGTCGTGGCGCGTGGACTCGGTTCGTGAAGCTCCGGCGACGGAGAACTGGATCGACTGCTCACCGCTCCACTTGCCGGACTGGAAGGCAGCCCACGCCGTGAGAACGACGGCGATGGCGAGGACGATCGAGGCGATCGACTCGAGACGTGCGCTGAGATCGCGCGTCACCGTTGCGAGCGTGCCGGAGTCTTCGGTCATGGCGGCGATGCTACCCGACGGAGCCGCACGTCAGGCGTGGACGGATTCCACGACGTGGCGTTCGAGGACCGACCAGGTCGACGGATGAGCGAGTTCGTCGCGCATCGACCGCAAGGTCGCGAGGAAGGAGGGGATCGCCGCTTCGACCGACATCGGATTCGGGCGGGTGATCTCGAGCACGCGGTCGTCGGGACGCAACACGATCACATCGGTATCCGGCCATGCATCGCGGAGACGGTCGAGTTCCGCCGCGAGCGCCGTGCGACCTGCCCGGTCCAGGATCTCCTCGTAGAAGCGGCCACCGCGTCGTGTGAGGGTCGCGGCCATGGGGGCGACGATGATGACGAGATCGAGCGGCTCAGGGTTTGCGAGCAGGAGATCGATGTTCGTGCCGGAATTGATGCCCCCGTCCGCGTAGATGTTTCCATTGATGGATACAGGTTCGTACACGAACGGCACAGCACTCGAAGCCGCTACCGCAAGCTTGATCGGGATCTCCGGGGCGGCCTCGGTACCGAACGGAACGCGGGTGCGGTTCACGAGATCATGGGCGACGACGACCGTGGGCCGATCCGGCCAGCCATCTGCGAGATGCCCGAGGCTGTTCTCGACCCACTCGACGATGCCGTCCGTCGAGTAGATCCCAGGGCTTCCGAGCACCATGCCCAGACCCGGCCGGGTGATGCTCGGCACGATGCCGCGGCGCACCCATCGGACGATGCCGCGAGGCGGGATCCGTCGGTAGACGTTCGTAGAGAGCCAGTCGATGACCTCTTCGTCCTCGCGAGAGTCGCCGACCATGGTGTGGAGGTTGAGAGCGCCACCTCGCAGCATCGCTGCGATGAACGAACCTGACGACGTTCCGACGATGACGTCGGCGTCCGCCGGATCCCAACCGGTCGCCATCTCGAGGGCGAAGAGGGCGCCGAAATGGTACGAGGCACCAGTGACGCCACCACCACCGAGGACGAGGCCTACCGAACTCATGGGCGAAGCATACGACGGAACGCGCAGAGTTCAGACGACCCCCGCTCGATGTGCGTTTCTCGGCCTAGCCGAACGGCTGCCCGCACGTCGGGCAGCTCCGATCGTCCTCCCGGGTCTGCGCGAGACACCACGGGCAGGGCAGGTCGGTCGACGTCTCCTCGGGTGCGAGGACCTGCAGTGCGGCCACATTCGCCGTCAAGGCCGGATGTGACGACCTCCCTACGGCGACGAATGCGATAGCCACAAAGACAGAGACGATTGCGATCTCCAGCATTCGAATCTCCTGGCTCCAACGACCCGTCGATCATAAGGGGAGAGCGCGAAAACTTGGGGTATTTGAGGAGCTCCGGCTCGTGGAACTGGGCCACGCAGTGGAGGGTCACAAGTAGCAAGACACAAGTAGCAAGACACGAATCTATCTTGCTACTTGCTACTTGTGTCTTGCTACTTCCTACTGCTCCGCTTCGGCCTCCACGGCCATCCGGAGTTGGGCGACGGTGTCGGCGAACGAGTCGGCGCCGCTGTCGGACATCAACTGCTCTGCCTCGTAGACGAGGAGCATCGCGGCGTGATAAACCACCCAGCGGTTCATCTGCGTTGGGTCGAGTGTCGATCCGTAGCCCTCCTGGAGCGCTTGAGCAGCCACCGGGTCGGAACGTGCACGGAGGAGCCAGACCGCCTTGGAGAGGTCCCACTCGGGGGGAGCGAGCGTCGCCCATTCCCAATCGATGAGCGTGACGGGTCCGGCCTCGGCGATGACGAAGTGCTCTGGGGTCGGGTCGGTGTGCGCGGCACGCGGCTCGGACGCTTCCGGCGGGCGAACGGCAGCTGCAGCGGCATAGAGCTCAGCGTCGATGCCGAGGCGGCGGCGGTACCTCGCGAGGCGGCGCATCGTCGCGGCATGGTCGATGTCGACCCACTCTGCGTCGATCCCTCGTGAGAGATTCGAGAGCCGTGTCGGGTCGCTCTCATGGACGGCTCTCAGGACCGCACCGGCCCGGAGCGCGGCGTCCGGGTTCCCCGGCAGAGAGCCGATGCTCCATTGGCCCGGATCCTCGAAGAGCGCCCAGGGCAGCTCGCCCTCGCTATCGCCGTCGAGCTTGACGGGGATGCCGGGGATGCCTCGAAGCGCCTCGATCGCGTGTGACTCGCGACGCTCACGCGCTGCTGTTCCGTAGACCTTGAGGAGGACGCTCGACCCGTCTCGCCAGATTCGATAGTGGTGATTCTTGGCGAGTGCCTTCGTCGGCCGAGTCAAGTCCTGGAACCGATCACCGCCGGCGATGCGGACGGCCACGTCGTACGCGTTCATGTTCCCTCCGTTCACTTCCGATGTCATTGTCGCACGCTCCCCGTGACGTTGGGAAGGATGTAGCCTTGTCTGCTCCCAACCCAGCGAGTAAATCCCATGTCCATCCAGCTCACCCTTCCCGACGGTTCCGTCCGCTCATACGACGACGGCACGACGGGATTCGACGTCGCCTCCGACATCGGAGCGGGCCTCGCTCGCGCCGCCGTCGCCGTCGCCGTCGATGGGGAGACGCTCGATCTCACTCGCCCGATCGACCACGACGGGGCCTTCTCAGTCGTCACCGAGAACACCGAAGAGGGGCGAGCCGTTCTCCGCCACTCAGCTGCTCACGTGATGGCGCAGGCCGTGCTCGGACTCTTCCCCGGAGCGAAGTTTGCAATCGGGCCGCCGATCACCGACGGCTTCTACTACGACTTCGACATCGGTCGCCCCTTCACCCCGGAGGACCTCGAGCGCATCGAGGAACGCATGACGGAGATCCTGGAAGAGGACCAGCCGTTCGAGCGGGAGTCGCTGTCGATCGACTCCGCCCTCGAACTCTTCTCCGATCAGCCCTTCAAGTCCGAGATCATCCAAGGCGTCGACGAATCGGAAGGCGCCGGCTCGAACGAGGTCTCGATCTACCGGAATGAGCAGTTCGTCGATCTTTGTCGCGGCCCGCACGTGCCGTCGACAGGGAGGATCAAGGCCGTCAAGGTGATGAAGTCTGCCGGCGCGTATTGGCGCGGGGACGAACACAACCCGCAGCTCCAGCGGATCTACGGCACCGCCTGGGAGGACCGCAAGGCACTTCGGAAGTACCTGAACCGGCTCGAAGAGGCGGAGAAGCGCGATCACCGGCGGCTCGGAGCCGAGTTGGACCTGTACTCATTCCCGTCCGATCTGGGGAGCGGCCTCGCGGTATGGCATCCGAAAGGCGGCATGCTGCGCAAGGAGATCGAGGACTACAGCCGACGGACCCATGAGGCGAACGGATACGAGCACGTCGTCTCGCCCCACGTCGCGAAGGCCGATCTTTGGAAGACGAGCGGCCACCTCGACTTCTACGCCGAGGGCATGTATCCGGCCATGGAGCTCGACGGTGGGCAGGAGTACTACGTCAAGCCGATGAACTGCCCGTTCCACATCCTCATCTACAAGTCGAGGAGCAGGAGCTACCGGGAGCTCCCGCTCCGCCTCTTCGAGCTGGGGGCGGTCTACCGGTACGAGCGGTCCGGCGTCGTACACGGGCTCATGCGGGCGAGGGGGTTCACCCAGGACGACAGCCACATCTTCACGACCGTCGATCAGATGCCGAACGAACTCCAGAGCCTGCTCGACTTCGTGCTCATGGTGCTGCGCGACTTCGGCTTCGATGAGTTCGAGGCCGATCTGTCGACAAGGGACCCGGAGAAGTCGATCGGCTCATCCGAGCTGTGGGACCTCGCCGAGGTGTCGCTGGCCAAGGCGCTCGAAGCCGCGGAGTTGCCGTATCAAGTCGCTCACGGTGAGGGTGCGTTCTACGGGCCGAAGATCGACATCCACGTCAAGGACGCGATCGGGCGTCGGTGGCAGCTTTCGACGATTCAGCTCGACTTCGCCCAGCCTGAGAACTTCAACCTCGTCTATGCCTCGGCGGACAACGTGAGGGAGCGGCCGGTGATGATCCATCGGGCCCTGCTCGGGTCGGTGGAACGCTTCGTGGGGGTGCTCGTCGAGCACTACGCGGGTGCGTTCCCTGCGTGGCTCGCTCCGGTGCAGGCAACGATCGTTCCGGTCGCGGATCGCCACAGCGACTACGCGCACGAGGTCGCAACGGAGCTCAGGAGCCGCGGGGTGCGCGTCGAGGTCGACGACGCAGACGAGACGGTCGGTGAGAAGATCCGCCGAGCGATCACGCACAAGCACCCGTCGGTCCTCGTCGTCGGTGATCGCGATGTGGAAGGTCGCACGGTAGGGCTACGGCTCCGCGAAGATGAGGGCGAGCGGCGTGGGGTTCCGCTCGACGAGGCCGTTTCTGAGCTCGTGGAGCGTTGCGCCCCACCACGCTGACACACAACGATCGTGGTTGTTTCGGCTACCGCGTCACGTCAGAAAGAGCCTGAATCGTGAAGAGCCTTGTCAACTTCCTCGCCGTAGCGGTGCGTCGCGCGCCGTGGGCTGTGATCATCGTCACCGTCGTCATCGCTCTCGTGCTCGGAGGTTTCGGCGGCCGGTTCCAGCCGGCAGACGACATGAACGAGGGTTTCGCTCCCGACGCGGAGGAGCTCATCGCTGCCGAGCGGATCGCGGAGCAGTACGGAGGCGACACGTTCCAGAGCGTGATGCAGATCATCGTGTCGTCCGAGGCCGGCGATGTCATCACGCTCAAGGGCCTCGAAACCTCGGCTGCGGTCAGGGAAGCGATCACTCAGGGGCCGATCTCAGAGTATCTCGTCGAATCTCCAGAACAGCCGCCGGTTGTCTCCTATATGGGGCCCGTCGAGCAGGCGCTCGCGTTTGGTGCTCCTACGCCGGGAAGCGACGGAGACGTCAAGCAGCTCTACGAGATGGCGTATTCGCAGATCCCGCCGGAACAGCAGGGCTTCATCGACGGGATGCTGCCGACCGCCTCCGACCGCGATGCGCTGACATCACCCAGCGGACTCATGATCTCGATCTCGAACGGGAGCTTCGAGGATCCGGACTTCGTTGAGGCGTCGATCGCGACGGCCGAAGCGATCGCGGATCTGAATCTCCCCGCCGGCTACACGGCCGAGGCCTTCTCGATGGAGCTCATCTTCAGCGGTGAGGGCGAGTTCCAATCGGAGATTGGCCGTCTCTTCGCGAGCGCCGGCTTCATCATCCTCCTCGTCCTCATGACCATCTTCCTCGTGCTTCCGAAGAAGCCGAGGAACAAGCTGATCGCAGGAGTGGGAATTGCCGCCATGCTCGGAGCCATCGCGATGCTCGTGGTGCCGGGACTCGCGAAGGTCTACCCGAACATCTTCCCCGAAGGTGTGGCGGATTGGCAGACGTCCACGCTTCTCCCGGCTGCGGCGGGCGTCTTCCTCCTCGTGTTCGTCGTGTGGAGCGTCTCTACGGGGAGGCTGCGCCGCACCGTGGCCGACACACTCATCACCATGGCCGGCATCGGTTTCGCCGTTTCGATCATGAATGGCTTCGGCTACCTCATCTACGGCGAGGCCGGCCAGATGAGCCAGATCCTCCCGATCCTCCTCATCGGTCTCGGTGTCGACTACTCGATCCACATCACGTCGCGCTATCGCGAGGAGACATCGGAGGGAGAGCCGGTCTCCGACGCTGTCGGCACGTCGATCCGCACCGTTGGTATCGCTCTCGTGCTTGCGACGATCACGACGGCGGTGGGCTTCCTCACGAACGTGCTCAATGAGATCCCTGCGCTCAGGGAGTTCGGCGTCCTGGCGGCCATCGGCATCACCGCGTCGTTCGTGATCATGCTGACGTTCGTTCCCGCTGTGCGCCTCCTTCTCGATCGTCGCGGTGAGCGTCGAGAGACGCTCGACCGAGAGAGCCTGAAAGGTGGCGATGCCCGCTTGGTGCCGAGCCTCGTCGGCAAGACATCCTGGCTCGCCAAGCACGCGGCGATCCCGACGATCATCGTTGTGCTCATCCTCGGCGCGTTCGGTGCAATCGGTGCACGCGAGACGCTCTCAAACCCGAGCTTCAGCTTCATCGACTTCGTGCCGGTCACATCGCCATACCGGGCAACGTTCGAGAGCCTCATCGATGACTACGGCGGAGGCCTCGGAGAGAAGACGCAGGTTCTCGTCGAGGGCGATGTCGCCACTCCCGATGCGTACAACGCGATGGTTGCCGCCACCATGAACATGACGGCGGTCGAAGACGTTGTGCAATTTGGGCCGGTACCCGCCGCCGATTCTCCTGTGGGACTTGTTCTCCAACTCGCGAGCCCAGAGTCTCCATCCTTCGACCCGACGGTTGCTCAAGCAGCCGGGGTGGCAGGGATGAGTCGGACGAGCATGGCGGTCTCCGATTCCGCGGACGTCGGAGCCCTCTACGACGCCCTGTTCGCGGCCGACCCGGAAGGAGCGACCGACGTTCTCTATGTTGACGATTCCGGGGAGTACGCATCGGCCCTGTTCACCGTGCAGACCCAGGCGGGGGAGACGGGAGCCGGCGACCTCCAGTCGGATCTCAACGAGGCATTCGCTTCCGTCACAGAGGCCGGCCTCTCAGCGACTCCGACGTCGACCGAGATCATCTCGGACGTCATCGTCGACACGCTGCGGGATTCGCAGTTGTCGTCGCTCCTCTACACGCTCGTGACGGTGCTGGTTCTCCTCGTGTTGAACTTCTGGTTCGAGGTGCGCCGCCCGTTGCTCGGTGTCATCACGTGGTTCCCTGTGGTCCTCGTCGTTGTGCTGTCGTTCGCGATCATGTGGCTGTTCGGTATCCCCTTCGGCCCGATCACAGCGACTGTTGCCGCCCTCGCCGTCGGTATCGGCATCCCGTACATGATCCACGTCACGCATCGGTACGAAGAGGACCGAATCCGCAACGAGTCGGAGAACGATGCGATCGAGTCCACGCTCACACACACCGGTGGGGCACTCGGGGGCTCAGCGATGACGACGATCTTCGGCTTCGGGATCCTCGTTACGTCGACGACGATCCCGTTCCGACAGTTCGGGTTCGTGACCGCCTACACGATTCTGCTGTCACTGCTTGCGGCCATCGGCGTGCTGCCGTCGCTGCTCGTCGTGTGGGATCGGTGGCACCGCCGGCGTGGAGAAGCGACGATTGATGCCGGTCGCGTCGAGGCGGCCTTCGGAGAGACGCACTCGTAGGCGACAGACCACAGGCACCGGACAACAGCAGAGCCCGCGTCGACGGTGGTCCTGCTTTGGACTGTCGACCGTCGACCTTGAACAGCAGAGGGGCGGCCCTTGCGGGCCGCCCCTCTGCGCATTCGTTGAGCTACCGGTGGCTCAGTACTGGGCTACCGCGGTCTCGAGTTCCTCGCGCTCGTCGAGGGGCACGAAGGTCTTGTCCATCTCGCCGATGTAGATCTGACGGGGACGCATGATCCTCGTGTCCGGATCCTCGGTCATCTCCTTCCACTGCGCCATCCAGCCGGGCAGCCGGCCGATCGCGAACAGCGCCGTGAACATGCGCGTCGGGAATTCGAGCGCACGGAAGATGAGGCCGCTGTAGAAGTCGACGTTCGGGAAGAGCTTGCGCTCGATGAAGTAGTCGTCTTCGAGAGCGGCCTGCTCGAGCTCCTTGGCGATGTCGAAGAGCGGATCCTTGATTCCGACAGCCGTGAGAACGTCGTCCGCGTAGCTGCGGAGGACCTTGGCACGCGGGTCGTAGTTCTTGTAGACGCGGTGACCGAATCCCATGAGACGGAACGGGTCGTTCGGGTTCTTCGCCCGAGCGATGACCGACTTCGCGCTCGCGTCCGGATCGTCGACGATCGTCTGCAGCATCTCGATGACCTGCTGGTTCGCGCCGCCGTGGAGAGGACCCCAGAGGGCTCCGATACCGGCAGAGACCGAAGCGAAGAGATTCGCCTGGCTCGACCCGACTCCGCGCACCGTGGCCGTCGAGCAGTTCTGCTCGTGATCGGCGTGGAGCACGAGAAGCACATTGAGGGCCTTCGAGATCACCGGGTCGACGACCGACTCCTCGACCGGGAGGTGGAACATCATGTGAATGAAGTTCTCCACGTAGCCGAGTTGGTTCCTCGGGTAGCAGTACGGCATCCCGATCGACTTCTTGTACGACCACGCAGCGATCGTGGGCATCTTCGCGATGAGCCTGAGGGAGCTCTCATAGAACGCGGCGTCATCGGTCGGGTCGTGGAACTCCTCGTAGAAGGTCGAGATAGCGCTCGTCGCCGACGACAGGATCGCCATCGGATGCGCACTCGTCGGGAATGCGTCGAAGAACCGCTTCATCTCCTCGTTGAGGAGCGTGTGATGGCGAACCGAGTCTTCCCACTGCTCGAGCTCCGCCTTGCTTGGCAGCTTCTTGAAGAGGAGGAGATAGGCAACCTCGAGGAATGATGCCTTTGCGGCGAGGTCCTCGATGGCGTAGCCGCGGTGCTGGAGGATGCCAGCGCCACCGTCGATATACGTGATCGCGGAGCGGGCGCCCGCGGTGTTGGCGAATCCGGGGTCGAATGTCACATCACCTGTGACCCCTCGGAGCTTCGAGATGGTGAGTCCTGCGTTCCCAATGCTTGGCTCGACGATCGGGAGGTCGACTCCGTGATCCTCGTAGCTCAACTGGGCGTGGCGCTCGGCCATGACATCACTTCCTTTGCGTCGCAGGCATCGGCTGAGTGTCGATGTCGTTTCCGAGCGGTAAGTGTATCGGGAGTCGTGTTCACCGATTCGTGTGGTACCTTCGCCCCTGTCGAAAGGCCCTATGTGATCGATCTCAAAGCACGCAAGAAGGCCGCGCCGATCCTCGAGCCGATTGCGCGCGGACTTGGCAAGATCGGCGTCACGCCGATGATGGTCACGGTGCTCGGCCTCGCCATCACGATCACCGGGGCAGCGATGATCGCCAACGGGCTCCTCTTCTTCGGTGCGGCGGTCGCTGCTTTCGGCGTCATCCTCGACGCCCTGGACGGACCCCTCGCGAGATACAAGGGAACGGCGTCTGATCGCGGCGCGTTTCTCGACACGATGTCCGACCGGTTCGGCGAGATCGCCGTTTGGGTGGGGCTCGGCGTCTACCTCCGTGACGACTCGGTCGCACTCATCCTCACCCTCGTCGCTCTCGCGTTCTCGCTCCTCGTGCCGTATGTGCGGGCGAAGGCAGAGTCATGGGGCGCAGAGGGCAGAGGCGGCTGGATGGGCCGGGCCGAGCGCATGATCCTCGCTCTCATCGGCATCGGCATCGCCGGCTTCTGGCCGTCGGTGATGATCCCCATGTTGGGCGTCTTCGTGGTCCTCACCGGTCTGACGGTGGCGCAGCGTATCCGCCGCACCTGGCAGCAGCTCCCAGGGTGAAGGGCCTGGCGGGATACCTGCTGTACCGGTTCCTCTCCGGTCTCTTCGGACTCCTCCCGGGGCGGGCCGTGCGCGGCGTGGGCCGGGGCGTCGGACTTGCGCTGTCTCGCATCGCGGGCGATCGGATGGCGTTGCTCGAGCGGCACATGCGGCGCATCCTCGGTCCAGAAGCGTCAGACGCCGAGATCGAGGCTGCAGCTCGCGAGATGTTTGCCTCGTACGGTCGCTACTGGGCGGAGGTGTTCTGGTTCCGACCGCGCCGCAAACAGTGGGTGGTGAGCCAGGCGACGGCGAAGGGCCTCGAAGATGTCTACGAGACCCAGCAGACCGGTCGCGGCGTCGTGTTGGTGGCTCCGCACATGGGGAATTGGGAGGTCGCGGGCGCCGTTGCTGAGTCGCTCGATCTTCGTGTGCTCTCTGTTGCAGAGGAACTCCCGAACCGGCGAATCACCGAGTGGTTCATCGAGACTCGAGCTGCGTTTGGCATCGACATCATCGTTGCCGGGCGGGGGTCGACCATGAAGAGGCTCGCGACGGCGCTGAGCGAGGGGAAGGTCGTCGCCCTCGTTGCAGACAGGGATGTCACGCGTCGGGGCGTGGAGGTCGACTTCTTCGGAGAGGTCACGAAGATGCCACCCGGTCCAGTGGCCCTCGCCGAGATGACCGGAGCGGCGGTCTTCCCCGTTGGCTCCTACTACACGGACACCGGCTTCCGCTTCGTTATCCATCCCGAACTCGATCTGCCGCAAGCGGAGACCCGGACGGAACGCATCAGGCTCGGCACGCAGGCGCTCGCCCGTGAGTTCGAAGACATCATCCGGGAACACCCAACCGACTGGCATCTCTTTCAGCCGAACTGGCCCTCGGACGAGACGGCAGAGGACACCCAGAAATGAAGGTCGGCCTCGTCTCCCCGTACGACCTCGGCAGGCCCGGCGGCGTGCAGGATCAGGTCATCCGGATCGCCGGGTGGCTACGCGACGCCGGTCATGAGGCGCTCGTCGTAGGCCCAGGCACCGAGGGTCCAGAGGGCGCAATCTTGCTCGGTGCCACAACGGTTGTGCCGGCCAATCAAGCGACGACACCGATCCGGCTCGATCCCCGCGTGGGGAGGGAGCTTGCAGCCGTGCTCAGCGAGGTCGATGTGATCCATGTTCACGAGCCGCTCATGCCCGCCGTGTCGCCGGCGGCGCTCCGTGTTGACGGGCCTGCCAAAGTCGCGACGTTCCATGCAGACCCTCCTCGATGGGTTCGTCGTCTCTATCGGCATGGGCGAAGCGGTGTCCGTCTCGCGGTTCGTCGGGCGTCCGTCGTGACCGCCGTGAGCCCGGTGGCGGGGAGTTCGATCGACGGGGTGGTCGACTATCGGATCATCCCGAACGGGATCGACGTCGATGCCTATACGACCGGACCGAAGATCGAGCGGCGAGTGGCCTTCCTCGGGCGCGACGACGAGCGCAAGGGGCTGCCGGTGCTCCTCGAGGCGTGGCGGGCCGTCCGAGCCGCGGTTCCCGACGCGACGCTCGCCGTCTTGGGCGCTCAACGGGAGGAGGGGATCCCGGGTGTGGAGTTCCACGGCTGGGTCGGTGACGAGGTCAAGCAGGAAGAGCTAGCGGCTGCTGCCGTCTTCTGCGCTCCGAACCTCGGCGGCGAGAGCTTCGGCATCACCGTGGCGGAGGCGATGGCGGCAGGGTGCGCGATCGTTGCATCGTCGATACCGGCGTTCGAGCATGTCGCCGGATCCGTCGCACGATTCGCGGAGCCCGGCGATGCGGAACAGCTCGCGGACGCGCTCGTTGGAGTCCTCAACGACGCCTCGACCGTCGAGCAACTCGGAGCGGCGTCGGCCGAGCGCGTTCGACGATTCGATGGCCCAACGGTGACGGCCGCCTACGTTGCCGCATACGAAGACGCGATCGCCTCGACCTGAACCTCGGACCCGCCGGCCTCTACGGTGTCTCGCGTTTGTAGGATTGAACGAAACGGAGACGAGGAGAACATCGTGGACACCACGACCGAGCACGGCACCGATCGCGTGAAGCGAGGTCTCGCCGAGATGCTGAAGGGCGGCGTCATCATGGACGTCGTGAACGCCGAGCAGGCGAAGATCGCCGAGGAGGCCGGGGCCGTCGCTGTGATGGCGCTCGAGCGCGTGCCGGCCGATATCCGAGCCCACGGCGGCGTTGCGCGGATGGCCGACCCTTCGAAAGTGGACGAGATCATCAGCGCTGTCTCGATCCCGGTCATGGCGAAGGCGCGGATCGGCCACTTCGTCGAGGCCCAGGTCCTCGAGTCGCTCGGTGTCGACTACATCGACGAGTCCGAAGTTCTCACCCCCGTCGACGAGCACCACATCGACAAGCGTGCTTTCACCGTCCCGTTCGTGAACGGAGCGAAGGACCTCGGAGAGGCGCTTCGCCGCATCGGTGAGGGCGCCGCGATGATCCGTACGAAGGGTGAGCCCGGCACCGGCAACGTCGTCGAGGCTGTGCGCCACATGCGGCTCATGAACAGCCAGGTCCGCTGGCTCACCACACTCGAGCCGGACGAGATCATGAACGCAGCGAAGGAGCTGAGGGCACCGTACGACCTCGTACGCGACGTCGCCGACTCCGGAGCTCTCCCCGTCGTCAACTTCGCGGCAGGGGGGATCGCGACTCCTTCGGACGCCGCCCTGATGATGCAACTCGGCTGCGACGGGGTCTTCGTTGGGTCGGGCGTCTTCAAGTCGGGCGATCCAGACGTTCGCGCACGGGCCATTGTTGAAGCCACGACCTTCTACCAAGACGCGACGAAGATCGCTGATGTGTCACGGGGCCTCGGCGAAGCCATGGTCGGCATCAACATCGACACGCTGCCCGCCGAAGAGCGGATGCAGGACCGCGGGAATTGACGCAGACATGAGAGTCGGCGCGCTCGCCCTCCAGGGCGACTTCCGGGAGCACCTGGCAGTCGTGTCGCGTCTCGGGCATGACGCGGCCGAGGTGCGCACGCCCGAAGAGCTCGCATCGGTGGATGCGCTCATCATCCCGGGCGGGGAGTCCACGGCGATCGGGCGCCTCGCGACCATCTACGGCCTCATCGAGCCAATCCGCGAACGGGTGGCGTCCGGCATGCCGGTACTGGGCACGTGTGCGGGGATGATCTTCCTCGCATCCGGGACGACGGGACGGGAACAGCCGCAACTCGGCGTTCTCGACGTTGTCGTTGAACGTAATGCCTTCGGCCGACAGGTCGATTCATTCGAGGCGGATCTCGACGTCGACGGGCTCGAGCGCCCGATGCGTGCTGTGTTCATCCGGGCCCCGTGGATCGACAAGGTCGGGGGTGCGGTGGACGTGCTCGCAACCGTCGAAGACCCCGGAGGCAGGGGAATCCACCCCGTTGTTGTGCGCCAGGGCCGTATCCTTGCGACGTCGTTCCACCCCGAACTCACGGGTGACGATCGCCTTCACACCATGCTGATCGATCTCGTCGAGGAGAACTGATGGCCGGACACTCCAAATGGGCCAACATCAAGCACCGCAAGGGGCGTCAAGACGCCAAGCGAGGGAAGCTGTTCGCCAAGCTCATCAAGGGGATCGAAGCTGCCGCTCGCACCGGTGGTGGGGACCCTGAAGGCAACGCCACGCTCGCAACGGCGATCCAGAAGGCGAAGGACTCATCGGTCCCGAAGGACAACATCGAGCGCGCCATCGCTCGTGGGTCCGGCGATGCCGATGGCGTCGACTACGAGGAGTTCTGGTACGAGGGGTACGCCCCCGGCGGCATCGCCCTGTACGTGCAGATCCTCACCGACAACCGGAATCGAGCTGCCGCTGACGTGCGCTCGACGTTCACGAAGAACGGCGGCAACCTCGGCGAGCCCGGTTCGGTGTCCTATCTCTTCGAGCAGAAGGGGTATCTCCTCGTGACCGGGGACGAGGACACGGTGATGATGGCCGCACTCGAGGGCGGTGCGGAGGACGTCGAGCAGTCCGACGAGCAGTGGGAGATCACCTGTGCACCGGGAGACCTCGCAGCGGTGCGTCTCGCTCTCGAGGATGCCGAGATCACGATCGACCAGGGGGAGGTCACGCAGATCCCGTCAACCTCTGTTCCGGTCAACGCCGCGAATGCGCCGAAGGTGCTGCGGCTCGTCGACACGCTCGAAGACCTCGACGACGTCCAGGCCGTGCACGCGAACTTCGACATCTCGGACGAGATCCTCGCCACAGTGGAGTAGGCCCTCGCCGTCTTCGGACGATTCGACGATCGCAGTTCAGGTGACGATCCGCTCTCTCGCCATTCTCCCCCGCAGGTAGCCTCAATCCACGGTTTCTTTGCGGTGCAACGGCGCTTCGGTTTCTCCCCCAGGGACTGGGGGAGATGCCCGGTAGGGCAGAGAGGGACCGTGACGCTGTGAAGGCGCTTGCTTGCGGTCTCCTGTGTCGCCCGTCGCGCACAGGTGGAACACTCCCCCCGACCTGGCGGTCGGGGGGACAGGTGAGGAAAGGGGAGCGTGGCCTCATCGCTATCGACTGATCTTCTCTGCGATGCCTCTTGGGGGTCTTGGGTTCTGTCACCGGCGCCCGCTACGCTCTAGAACATATGTTCGTATTGGGGATCGACCCGGGCCTCACACGCACGGGCTACGGAATCATCGAAGTGAGCGGTTCGAAAGAACGTGCGGTCGCCGCCGGGGTGATTCGCACGGATCCCGCGAAGCCGACGGGGGAGCGATTTGTTGAACTTGCGAGGGATCTCCGTGAAATCGTCGCTGAGTACGATCCCGTGGCCGCCGCTATCGAACAGGTCTTTGTGAACAACAACCGCCAGACGGCGATGTCGGTGGCCCGTGCCTCCGGTATCGCACTCCTCGTTCTCTCTGAAGCGGGTCTCGAGACGGCGGAGTACACGCCATCTGCCGTCAAGATGGCGCTGACGGGCTCTGGCGTCGCCGACAAGCAGCAGATGCAGCGAGTCGTCGCCATGCGCCTGGGCCTCGGAACGGCTCCGAGCCCTGCCGACGCCGCCGACGCTCTTGCGATAGCCCTCTGCCACGTGCAGCATCGTTCGGCGCAAGCGAGGGTCTCGTGATCGGGCGCCTCAACGGAGAGCTCGTCGGTGTCAGCGGTGACACCGTCGTGATCGACGTCGCCGGTGTCGGCTACGAGGTCGCGGTGACCGGCCGGACACTCACGGAGATCGGCTCCGTCGGATCGCCCGTCGTGATCTTCACCCACCTCCACGTCCGAGAAGATCAGTTGGCGCTGTTCGGGTTCATGACCTCGGACGACCGTGACCTCTTCCGTCTGCTGTTGGGCGTCTCAGGCGTGGGGCCGAAGGTTGCGCTCGCCATTCTCTCGACGATGACAGCCGATGACCTGCGCCGTGTTGTCGCAACCGACGACACCGCGGCGCTCACCGCGGTCCCTGGGATCGGGAAGCGCTCAGCACAGAAGCTGATGCTCGAACTGCGGCCCAAGCTCGAAGTCCCGGAAGGCGATCTCCAGCCATCGGGCGCGCTCGGCGAGGTTCGCATGGCTCTCGACGGGCTTGGCTACCAGGCAGACGAGATCGGTGCTGCGCTGAGGGACTTGCAGGCCGACCTGCCCATCGAGGAGTTACTCAAGCGGGCGCTGCAGAAGCTGGGTCAAGGGAGTGAGAGATGAGAGAAGAGGGGCTTCTCACCGGAGGGACCACGCCCGAGGACGAGGCAATCGAATTGGGCCTTCGGCCTCGCCGGATGGAAGAGTTCGTCGGCCAGGGGGCCCTCAAGGAGCGCCTCGCGATCCTCGTCGAAGCTGCGCTCGGGCGTGGGGAAGCCATCGACCATGTCCTGTTCTCCGGTCCGCCCGGGCTCGGGAAGACGTCACTTGCCGGCATCCTCGCTGCGGAGATGGACGCTCAGTTCCGCGGAACCTCCGGTCCGGCGCTCGATCGGCCGGGCGATCTGGCGGCTGTGATCACCAATCTCGAAGCAGGAGATGTCCTGTTCATCGATGAGATCCATCGCCTTCCGAGACAGGTCGAAGAGGTGCTCTATCCGGCGATGGAGGATTTCCAACTCGACATCGTGGTTGGAAAGGGCCCAGCAGCGCGATCGATCAAGATCGACCTTCCCCCGTTCACGCTCGTGGGCGCGACCACTCGCGTCGGCCGGGTGGCGCCGCCGTTGCGCGACCGCTTCGGCTACGTCGCCCGCATCGACTACTACGACGCCGACGACCTTGCTTCGATCATCCATCGATCGGCGACGATTCTCGACGTGGATCTCACGGATGGGGGAGCACAGACGATTGCACGCCGCAGTCGCGGCACGCCCCGCGTTGCGAACCGGCTGCTCCGGCGTGTGCGGGACTACGCCTCGGTGCGGGCGAACGGCCACGTGGATGATGACATCGCCGATCGAGCCCTGGAGGTCTTCGAGGTCGATGGGGTCGGTCTCGACAAGGTCGACCGTGCCATCCTCGAAGCGGTCGTCGCGAAGTTCGGCGGCGGACCGGTCGGCCTGTCAACGCTCGCGATCGCCGTTGGCGAGGAGCCGGAGACCGTCGAGGACGCGTACGAGCCGTTCCTGCTTCAGGAAGGCTTCCTCCAGCGGACACCGCGAGGCCGTATCGCGACGGACAGAGCCTTTGCACACCTCGGTCTCGAGCGGATGTCGGATCCGTCGCCGCAAGGGTCGCTGCTCGATGATTAGAAAGTAGAGGGTAGAGAGAGCCTCTCAGCGGTCTCGCTACTCTTGTCTCTCGACTCTGTACTCTCTCCTGACGTCCATGGATGTCTCCGAATTCGACTACGACCTGCCGGAATCCGCGATCGCCCAGGCGGCGATTGAGCCTCGGGACGCCGCTCGTCTTCTCGTTGCCGACACCCTCGACGATCTCGTCTTCACCGAACTCCCGTCGCTTCTGAACGAAGGTGACGTCGTGGTGGTCAACAACACGCGGGTCCGTCCCGCACGGGTGCACGCCGTGAAGACGACCGGAGGCAAGGTTGAGGTCCTTCTGACGAAACGGATCGAAGGCGCGCGATGGGAGGCGCTGCTGCGCCCGGCTCGAAGGATCAGAGAAGGGACGGAGCTCAGAGCCGGGTCGATCACCATGACCGTCGTCGACGCACCCGACAGGGGTGTCGTGACGCTTGAAGTGGCGGCGGACCGTGATCTGGACGAGATGCTCCCGGATCTCGGGGAGGTGCCGCTCCCTCCGTACTTCCACGGAACGCTCGATGACGATGAGCGGTATCAGACGATGTTCGCCGCGGAGCCCGGTTCCGCGGCGGCTCCCACGGCTGCCCTTCACTTCACGCGGCGGATCGTTGATCACTTTGTCGCCCGCGGGATTCGGCTCGCGGAGGTGGAACTCGAGGTCGGCCTCGATACCTTCCGCCCGATGGCGGACGGTCCGATCGAGGAGCACGACATGCACCGCGAGCGGTACACCGTGCCGGCGATCACCGCCGAGATTGTCAACGCAGCGAAGCGACGGGGAAGCCGGGTCGTGGGCATCGGTACGACCGTTGTGCGAACGCTCGAGACGAGCACGGACGAACACGGAATCGTGCATCCCGGCACGGGTTCGACGGACCTCTTCATCTCGCCCGGATACGATGTGCGCGCCGTCGACGCCGTGCTCACGAACTTCCACGCGCCGCGTACGACCCTCATCGTCATGATCGCGACGCTCATCGGCCCGCGATGGCGGGAGGTCTACGCTCACGCCCTCGCATCCGGGTATCGATTCCTCTCATTTGGAGACGCCATGTACATCGAGGTCGACCGATGAGCGCCGTCGACTGGTCGCCGGTCGCGGTCGATGGGGTGGCACGGACCGGTGTCATGTCGACACCCCACGGGGACGTCGCAACGCCGAACTTCATGCCGGTCGGCACTCGCGCGACGGTCAAGACGATGGACGTCGAGGATCTGCGCACCGTTGGCGCGGCGATCGTGCTCGCAAACACGTACCACCTCATGCTTCGTCCCGGTGAAGACGTCGTTTCGAACCTCGGAGAACTCCACGGATTCATGGCATGGGACGGTCCGATCCTCACCGACAGCGGCGGCTATCAGGTGCTGTCCCTCAGCCCGAAGATCAACGAAGAGGGCCTCGTTTTCCGCAGCACCTACGACGGGGCAAGGGTGGACCTCACCCCGGAGCGCGCCGTGGCGGTGCAGGAGAAGCTCGGATCGGACATCGCGATGGTGCTCGATGTGCCGGTCCCACTCCCTTCGACGTACCCGGTGGCCGAAGAAGCCATGCACCGGACGCGGCGGTGGGCGGAGCGCGCCCTCGCAGCGAAACAGCGAGACGATCGGGCCCTCTTCGGAATCGTGCAAGGCGGAGCGGAGCCGGACCTGCGGGAACAGGCAGCGAAGGACATCGCGGCGCTCGGCTTCCCCGGCTTTGGGATCGGCGGTCTGGCGGTCGGCGAGACCGCAGACGAGCGGAACGCCGCACTCGACGCCACCGTTCCTCATCTCCCCCCGGAAGGTGTGCGGTACGTGATGGGGCTCGGCGACACCGAAGGGATGCTCGACGCCGTTGCCCGCGGCGTCGATCTCTTCGACTGCGTCATTCCGACACGACTCGCCCGTCACGGCAAGGCGCTCACCCGGCGAGGGGACATCTCGATCAAGCGAGCCGAGTGGACGAATGACGACACGCCGATCGACGAGTCGTGTAGCTGTCTCACGTGCCGGAGGCACAGCCGTGGCTACCTCCGCCACCTCTTCACGACGAACGAGCCCCTGTCGGACCGGCTTCTCACCCTCCACAACCTCACGTACACATTTGATCTGTTGAGGGGGGCCAGGGAGGCGATCGCCGAAGGCCGCTTCGCCGGGTATCACACAAGCGTGACGGCGGCGAGAACAGGGGAGTAGGCCTCCCCCGGGACTAAGGTTTCGGCGCTTCGCCGGCCAACTGTGCCGGCCCATCGAACGGAGGATTCTGTGCCGTACCTATCGAGCGTCGTGCCTGTCGTGTTTGCGCAGGCTGAGAGCCAGGGCAGCGCCCTCGGTTTCCTGTTGCCGCTTGTGATTCTGGGTGGCCTCTTCTACCTCCTGCTCGTCCTGCCCCAGCGCCGGCGAGCGAAGAAGATGGATGAACTTCGCAGCTCGATCGGGGTCGGTGACCAGATCCGAACGATCGGTGGCATCTTCGGGACCGTGCGTTCGGAGGATGACAAGACTTTCACCATCGACATTGGTGGTGGCTCGACGATGCGCATCACCAAGCAGGCCGTCGCTGAGCGGATCGGAGACGACGCCGCGTGAATCGCAAACGCGCGCTCGTCACGCTCCTGGTCACCGTCGCCATCGCGTGGGGGTCGATCGGGGCAATGCTGCTCGCGGGGTGGGCGCCGAAACTCGGCCTCGACTTGCAGGGTGGGTTCTCCGTTGTGCTCGTCGGGCCCGAAGGCACCGATGCCGACACCCTCGAGACCGCCGCTCAGATCATGCGCCGGCGTATCGCCGATCTTGGAGCGGTTCAGGAGCCCGAGATCTCGGTACAGGGAGAGAGGGCGATCATCGTCCAGCTCCCCGGCGTCGAAGACCGCGAACGGGCACTCGAGGCCGTGGGAACGACCGGTGAGATGTCGTTCCGCCCGGTCCTCAATCTCGTTCAGGCGAGCCCCGCCCTCACCGAACCAGACGGCGATCACCCCGACAATCTCGATCCCGTCACCGGGCTCTCCGATCCGGATGACGTGGATTCCGAGATCGCCTATCTCCCCGACGAGGATGGTCTCTTCGTCTACATCGTCGGCCCTGCCTTCCTCACGGGCGCCGACTTGGAGGGCGGCCGCGCCGCGTTCCAACCGACCGGTGGCCCCGGCGGAGCGGGCGGATGGGTCGTCGTCCCCGAATTCACCGATGATGGCGGCGAGAAGTTCCGCTCTGCCACTGGAGAACTGGCCGGCTACCCCGTCGGGTCGCCGCAGCGTCAGCTCGCGATCGTGGTTGACGGTGTCGTTGGCTCGGCTCCGGCCGTGGCTGCAGATGTCAATCCGGCAGAAGGTCTCGACCCGAACCAGGTCGTCATCACGATCGGAGCGTCGGATGAGCCCCAGGCCGAGGCGGAGGACCTGGCGTCAATTCTCAACTACGGTGCCCTGCCGACCACGTTCGAGCGTGAGCGCGTGGAGTCCGTATCGGCGACGCTCGGATCGGACTCGCTGAGAGCAGGCCTCATCGCCGGGCTCATCGGGCTGCTCCTCGTCGCCGTCTACATGATCATCTACTACCGCATCCTCGGCGTGATCGCCGTACTCGGCCTCACCGTCTTCGGGTCGATCCTCGTCGGAGCGCTCATCCTGCTCGGCGAGACCCAGGGGACAACCCTGACGCTTGCAGGTGTCACCGGTATCGTCGTGTCGGTCGGAATCACGCTCGATTCGTACATCGTCTACTTCGAACGCATCAAGGAGGAGTGCCACAGCGGACGACCGCTGCGACCCTCCGTGGACCACGCGTATCCGGGAGCATTCGGGACAATCCTCAAGGGCGATACGGTGACGTTCCTCGCCGCCGTGCTTCTGTGGCTTCTCGCAATTGGGCCGGTCAAGGGGTTTGCTCTGACGCTCGGAATCGCCACCGTCATCGACGTCATCGTCTCGTACTACTACACGAGGCCGTCGACATGGATCGTTGCCCATTCGCCGCTCGGTGAGGACGGATGGTTCTCGATCAGGGGCGCCATGGGCAAGGGGACGAAGCGAGATACCAGGCCGGAGCCGGTGGAGGTGGCATCGTGAGTGTGTTCACCAGGATGTACCGGGGCGAGACCCGATTCGACTTCGTCGCCATATCGAGGAAGACGCTCATCGTGTCCGCAGCGCTTGTTGCGGTTTCGCTGCTGCTCCTCCTCGTCAGGCCACTGAACCTGAGCATTGATTTCACCGGCGGCGTGATCGTCACGGTGCAGAACGAGGCCGACGCCGACATCACCGAGGTGCGCTCCGCACTCGCAGGGATCGGACAGGCCGGAGCGCGGGTCCAGCTCACCGGTGAGGGCTACATCCTCATCCAGACCGAGTCGCTCGACTCGAACGCCCAGGATCTCCTCGTTCTCACAGCGGCAGAGGTCGCAGGAACCGACGTCAACGAAGTCACGCTCGATGCCGTCGGGCCGACATTCGGCGCAGAGGTGACACACGCCGCCATCCAAGCGCTCGTCGTCTTCCTCTTCATCGTCGCGCTATTCATCACTTGGCGATTCGAGTGGAAGATGGCGCTCACCGCACTTGCCGCGCTCTTCCACGACCTGGCCATCACCGCGGGGCTCTTCGCCGCCGTCGGGTTCTCCGTCACACCGGCGACCGTCATCGCCCTGTTGACGATCCTCGGCTACTCGCTCTACGACACGGTCGTCGTGTTCGACAAGGTCACAGAGAACGTGGACCTCATGCACGACCGGTACACGTACACGGACATCGTGAACACCTCGATGAACCAGGTGCTCATGCGGTCGATCAACACGTCGCTGACGTCGCTGCTCCCGGTCGGTTCGCTGCTCTTCGTCGGGTCGTTGGCCTTCGGTGCAGAGACGCTCAAGGAATTCGCTCTCGCGCTGTTCATCGGCATCGCCATCGGAACGTATTCGTCGATCTTCGTGGCGGCGCCTCTTCTCGCACTCTGGAAGGAGCGCGAGGAGGAGTGGATCCTCGCGGGAAAGCGGGCGCAGCGCCGTCGCGGGGGAGCCGTGCCGGTTCCTGTCGCGGCCGAGGTGGAGCCCGTTGCGGCCGCTCCGGTGGTCCCGCCACCGGTCTCACAGACCCAGGGGGGAGCCGCTGCTCGCGCCCCCCGGAAGCGGAAGAAGCGTCGGTAGACTCTTCTGATGGCAGAAGCCATCGTTGAGAAAGAACCGGTTCAGACGCCGGAGGCGATGCTCGAAGAGCTCATCACGGTCGCCGTTGGTGAGCATCCGGGAACCGACGTCGATGCGATTCGCAAGGCGTTCGGGGTCGCTGTGGAAGCGCACAAAGGCCAGAATCGCAAGACCGGCGATCCGTACATCACCCACCCGATGGCGGTCGCGCAGATCCTCGCCGGATACGGCCTCGACACGGCAACGATCGTCGCCGCCATTCTCCACGACGTGGTTGAGGACACCGACATCTCGCTCGACGATCTCGAGCGAGAATTCGGGTCGGAGGTAGCGCTCCTCGTCGACGGTGTCACCAAGCTCGATCGCATCAAATTCTCGAGCCGCGAGGAGCAGCAGGCCGCAACCATCCGGAAGATGGCGGTCGCGATGGCGAAGGACATTCGGGTCCTGCTCATCAAACTCGCAGATCGCACCCACAACATGCGCACGATCGACCCGCTGCCGGAGGCGAAACGCCAGCGTGTTGCCTCCGAAACGCTCGACGTCTACGCGCCGCTCGCGCACCGGCTCGGAGTGCAGGAGATCAAGCACGAGCTCGAAGAGCGGAGCTTCGGGACGCTCTACCCGGCACGTCGCGCGCAGCTCGAAGAGCAGATCAAACGGAGGGCGCCTGGGCGTGAGGTCTACCTCGACAAGGTCATGGCGGAGGTGAGTGGGGTGCTCGACGACGCAGGCGTGGAGGCGACCGTCACGGGCCGCCCGAAGCTCGTGTCGTCGATATACCGCAAGATGATCGACTCCGGGCTGCAGTTCGACGAGATTCACGACCTCATCGGGATCCGGGTCATCGTCCCGGAGGTGCGCGACTGCTACGCGGCGCTCGGTCTTGTTCACTCGATGTGGCCTCCGATCCAGGGCCGGTTCAAGGACTACATCGCGATGCCCAAGTTCAACTTCTATCAGTCGCTTCACACGACAGTGGTTGGGCCGGGCGGGAAGGCGCTCGAGGTCCAGATCCGCACGACGGAGATGCATGAGCAGGCGGAGGTCGGGATCGCTGCGCACTGGCGCTACAAGGAGGGCGACGAAGGCTCCGCACTCCCGCTCGTGGCCGACATCGACTTCCTTCACACCGCAACGGCCGATGCCGGGGAGTTCCTCGAGGCGCTCAAGCTCGACCTGTACCAGGACGAGGTCTTCGCCCTGACGCCGAAGGGCGCGGTGATCACGCTGTCGAAGGGCGCGACGCCCGTCGACTTCGCCTACCGGATCCACACGCAGGTCGGTCACCGCTGCGTTGGAGCGAAGGTGAACGGACGGCTCGTGCCCCTCGCGACGGAGCTCGAGTCGGGCGATGTCGTTGAGATCATCACGTCGAAGTCGGAAGACGCGCACCCGAGCCGGGACTGGCTCGAGTTCGTCGCGTCGTCGCGAGCCGCGGCGAAGATCCGGCAGTGGTTCGCGAAGCAGCGTCGTGAGACCGCGCTCGCCGACGGCCGCGACGAGATCACCAAGGAGTTGAGGCGGCATTCGATGGCGCTCTCGGGTCACGACGAGGAACTGCTCCAAGTCGCGGAAGAGCTCGGATTCAAGGATGTCGACCATCTCTACGGTTCCGTCGGCGACGGCCGTGTGAGCGCCAAGACGGTGGTCGGGCGGATCGAACGACGGGGCGCCCCCGAAGCGGATGAGGAGGCCGAAGAGATCCTCGAGCGGCTCGCGTCGCCCGAGCGGAGGCGCACACGACCGATGAGCGGCATCATCGTCGAAGGCCTCGACGACGTACTCGTCAATCTCGCTCGCTGTTGTGCCGCAGTTCCCGGCGATCCGATCATTGGCTTCGTCACAGTGGGCCGCGGAGTGTCGGTGCACCGGGCCGACTGTGCGAACATCGGATCGCTCGAAGAGCAGCCGGAGCGAATGATCGAGGTTGCGTGGGCTCCCGACCAGATCGATTCGTTCTTCGTGTGGATCCAGATCGAAGCACTCGACCGATCGCGCCTGCTGCGGGACGTCACGAACGTCTTGTCCGACCACGGTGCGAACATCCACACGTCGTCGTCGGTCGCCGGCCGAGAGCGCCTCGCCTTCCTGCGGTTCGAGGTCGAGCTCTCGGATCCCGCGCAGCTCGAGCGTGTCCTGTCGGATCTGCGCTTCGTCGACGGTGTCTATGAGGCGTATCGGCTCGTTCCGGGAGGTGGAAGATGATCGTCGCAGGTGCCGAGCTGTGGGCCGCCGCGACGAACTGCTACGTCATCGCCCCCGAACGCGGCGGGCCTGCTGTGGTCGTGGATGCCCCGCCGGACGTTGACGCCGTGGTCGAGCTGCTTGCCCGCTACGACCTCGTCCCGGCAGCGCTCCTCGTCACGCACGGCCACGTCGATCACGCGGGAGGGGCCGGGGGAGTCGTGCACGAGACGGGCGTCAGCGCCTATCTCCACCCGGACGACGACTTCCTCGCGTCCGACCCGGTTGGACAGATCAGGTCGCTCTTCGGATTCGTTCCGCCCGGCGCGGATGGATTCGCGCCCCCTGAGCGCTACGTCGATCTCGCGCATGGGCAGCGCTTGAGCCTCGCCGGGTTCGAGTTCGAGGTTCGCCACACGCCGGGCCACACGCCGGGCCATTGCGTCTTCGTCGTTGAGGACGAGGGCATCGTGTTCTCGGGGGATCAGCTCTTCGCCGGGTCGGTGGGCCGGACCGACTTCCCGTATGGGAGCTGGGACGATCTGATGGAATCGATGCGGACAGAGATGATGACGCTCTCCGACGACACGCGGGTGCTCCCCGGCCACGGGCCGGAGACGACGATCGGCCGGGAACGGCTGGCCAACCCGTTCATCCGGGAGTGGCTCACCCCCTAAGCGCGCTGGAACCCAGGGCTCGCCGCGGCCTATAGGTGTCTCTCCAGCCCACAGTTCGGCCGACCCGAGGCATGTCTTCATTCCGTGGGCTGGTGGCGCCGCATGCGGGGACTGCAACCCTGGGTATGCGGTAGGACTACCCTTGCCGTTCGCTGCTTCGGAGGCTGATCCTGTACCGCGCGCCGAAAGGCACCTATGACGTACTCCCACCCGATTCCGCCGTCTGGGTGGAAGCGGAGCGCGTCTTTTTGGACCTCGCTGAGCGCTACGGATACGGCCTCGTCCTCACGCCCATGTTCGAGCCCACAGAGCTGTTCTCACGCGGAGTCGGTGAGGCCACCGAGGTGGTTGAGAAGCAGATGTACACCTTCACCGACAAGGGCGGTCGCTCCGTAACGTTGCGCCCCGAAGCGACGGCATCGGTCGTGCGTGCCCTCATCCAGGCCGGGGGTGTCATCGGCACCTTCAAGGGCAGCTACTGGGGCCCGATGTTCCGCTACGAACGACCCCAGAAGGGCAGGACCCGCCAGTTCTTCCAAGCAGGCATCGAGTACCTCGGCGAGGAGGCTCCCGGAGCGGACGTCGAGGTGATCGAGTTCGGCTACCGCTACCTCGAGGAGCTCGGGGTGCCCGATGTCGAGGTCCAGATCAACAGCATCGGCGACGCCGCAGACCGGTCCGAGTACCGATCGCTGCTCATCGAATTCCTCGAGAGCCGAAAGGACGAACTCACGGGTGATGCACGTGAGCGCATGTACGAGAACCCGATGCGCGTCCTCGACTCGAAGGCGGATGCGGCGATCGTTGCTGATGCCCCAACGCCGGCAGATCACCTCTCGGCCGAAGCCGCTGAGCACTTCGAAGCGGTGAAGCAGGGCCTCGACGCTGCGGGCATCCCGTACCGGATCGTACCGACGCTCGTGCGGGGCCTCGACTACTACAACAGGACCGTGTGGGAGTACGTGCCCCTCGGGTTTGAAGCGGCGCAGAGCTCGGTCGGCGGCGGAGGCCGTTACGACCCGCTCTTCGAGACACTCGGCGGCAAGCCGACCCCGAGCGTCGGCCTCGCCATGGGCCTCGACCGAATGCTCCTCGCGAGGGGGGAGAGCAAGGCGGCCCCGGCCCTCGACGCATTCGTGGTCGTCGCGGACATCGATCGACGCTCGAACGCCGGAGATCTCGTGCGCAGACTCCGCGCCGCAGGCCTGCGCATCGACATGACGGCTGGGGACCGGTCCGTGAAAGCACAATTCAAGGCAGCCGACCGTGCACTGGCAGCGAACGCTCTCGTGGTCGGCGAGGAATGGGATGAAGGGAACGTCACCGCTCGCGACCTGACGACGGGTGAGCAGCTTCCGGTGGCTCTAGAGGAGATCGAGGCATGGCTGAAACGATGAAGACGCACGGCGCCGGCACCTTGCGGGCGACCGATGCTGGTGGCGAAGTCACCCTCGCAGGATGGGTCGCAAAGCGACGCGACCACGGAGGCGTCGTCTTCGTCGATATGCGCGACGCCACCGGGATCGTCCAGGTTGTCCTCAACCCGGAGGATGCTCCGGCATCTGAAGCCGACCTACGCGGGATCAGGTCCGAGTACTGCATCAGGGTCACGGGCACGGTGAGGCTCCGGCCCGGTGACATGGCGAACCCCGACATGCCCACCGGCGACGTGGAGGTCGTCGGACAGGCGATGGAGATCCTCAGTCCGTCGAACCCGTTGCCGTTCCAGATCGACGACCGGATCGACGTTGAGGAAGCGAAGCGCCTCCAGTATCGGTATCTCGATCTGCGGCGCCCGGCGATGACCGAGAACCTGCTGGCACGCTCCCGCGCCATCCGCGTCATGCGCGACGTGATGGAAGGTGCGGGCTTCCTCGAGGTCGAAACCCCGACGCTCATCGCATCCACGCCCGAGGGCGCACGAGACATGCTTGTCCCGTCGCGGCTCAGGCCCGGCAACTTCTACGCCCTTCCCCAATCGCCCCAGCTCTTCAAGCAGCTCCTCATGATCTCGGGTATCGAGCGGTACTACCAGATCGCCCGCTGCTACCGAGATGAGGACATGCGCTCAGATCGCCAGCTCGAGTTCGCACAGCTGGACTTCGAGGGCTCCTTTTGGGGTCAAGAGGATGTCCTTGAGACCCTCGAAGAGATCTCCGTTGCCGTGACGAAGGCCATCAGAGGCGTTGATCTCGAGCGCCCGTTCCCGCGGCTCACGTGGCACGAGGCGATGGAGCGCTACGGCACCGACAAGCCGGACATCCGATTCGGCATGGAGATTGCCAATCTGGACGCCGTGTTCGGCGAGACGGGCTTCAAGGCGTTCGCAGGGGTGCTCGCCTCCGGCGGCACGGTGCGCGGCATCAACGCCGGCCCACTGGGACTCTCACGATCCGGCCTCGACGGCGTCTCTTCGCGTGCTCAAGAACTCGGCGCTAAGGGCCTCGTGTGGATGGTCGCGGAAGAGGATGGCAGCCTGCGGTCTCCGGTGGCGAAGTTCCTCTCCGAAGCGGAACTCGCCGATCTCGGAGCTGCGTTCGGAGCGGTGGCCGGTGACACGCTGCTGATCGTCGCGGACGAGAAGAAGACCGTCCTCGACGTCCTCGGACAGCTTCGCCTCGAGATGGGCCAGCCCGAGGGGCACGACGAGCTCGCCTACCTGTTTGTCGTGGACTTCCCGGTGTTCGAGCGCAACGAGGACGGCGACTTCGTGGCGCTGCATCATCCGTTCACGTCTCCGGTCGACGTGCGAAAGATGCGCGAGGATCCGGGCCACGCGATCTCGAAGGCATACGACCTCGTGCTCAACGGCTCCGAGCTGGGATCGGGCAGCGTCAGGATTCACGATCCGGCCGTCCAGGCACAGGTGTTCGAGATCCTCGGAATATCAGACGAAGACGCAGATCGCCGATTCGGTTGGTTCCTCGAGGCGCTGCGCTACGGCACTCCGCCCCATGCCGGCTTCGCGATCGGCATCGACCGGCTCGTTGCGATCCTCCAGGGCCTACCGAACATCCGCGAAGTCATCCCGTTCCCGAAGACACAGACCGGCGCCGATCCACTCACAGGATCGCCGAGCCGGGTCGACGATGCACAGCTGCGTGAACTCGGAGTCGACGTTCGCCCGGAGGTGAAGGCCGAGTGGGCTGCAGCCGAGGCGGAGGGTGACTGACCCGGACCTCTTCTCTGAGCAGCGCGCCGAGCAGCGACGCTCGCATGCGCCGCTGGCCGCTCGCATGCGGCCGGCGAACCTCGACGAGGTCGTAGGGCAGGAGGGGCTGCTCGCCCCCGGGGCCGCATTCCGCACGATGGTGGAGGCCGGCCGCCCGGTCTCGATGATCCTTTGGGGCCCGCCCGGATCGGGCAAGACCACGTTGGCGCGGCTCGTTGCCGTGAACAGCGAAGCGCGTTTTGAGCAACTCTCGGCAACGTCCGCCGGGGTGAAAGACGTGCGGGCCGTCCTCGCCATGGCGACGAGGAGGATCGAGGCAGGCGACGGCCGCACTGTGCTCTTCCTCGACGAGATCCATCGATTCACGAAGGCCCAGCAGGACGCGCTGCTTCCCGGGGTTGAAGACGGGATCGTCATCCTCGTGGGGGCAACGACCGAGAATCCGTACTTCGAGGTCAACTCGCCGCTCATCAGCCGTTCGAGCATCTTCCGAACCGAGTCGCTGAGCCCCGAAGAGGTCGGGGAGCTCATCCGACGTGCGATCGACGATGCCGTTCGAGGCCTCCCCGACACCGCGATCGACGACGACGCACTCGAGGATCTCGCACACCGTGTCGGTGGTGATGCTCGTCTCGCCCTGAATGCCTTCGAGCTGGCGGTCACCATCGCGGATGGTCGGGGGAAGGATTCCGTCGGGCTCGACGAAGTTGCCGAGGCGCTTCAGCGTCGCGTCATCCGGTACGACAAGGGTGGGGATCGGCATTACGACGTGATCTCCGCGTTCATCAAGAGCGTGCGGGGCTCGGACGTCGACGCTGCGCTCTACTGGCTCCACACGATGATCGAAGCCGGGGAGGACCCGAAGTTCATCGCCCGCAGGCTCGTGATCCTCGCTTCCGAGGATGTCGGTCTTGCCGATCCCCGCGCCCTCGGCATCGCCGTCGACGCATTCCGCGCCGTGGAAGTCATCGGCATCCCGGAGGGGGCGTACGCCCTCACGCACGCCACGACCTATCTCGCGACCGCCCCCAAGTCGAACTCGTTGGCGCAGGCAATCATGGCGGCGCGCGAAGTCGTTGAGCGCACGCCGGGGGCAGACGTGCCTATGCACCTGAGGAGCGGTGCCACGGCGGGGGAGCGTGAGATGGGCCACGGTCAGGGGTACGCCTATCCACACGACGATCCGCTCGGCGTTGTGCCCCAGCAGTACCTCCCCGACGAGGCGACCGGTGTGATCCTCTATCAGCCCGGCGCCCACGGCGACGAGTCCGACCTCGGGGAACGGCTCCGCCGTATCGACCGAATCCTCGGCAAGGACCGATAGCGCTCTCCTCCCATTCCGCGGGCTGGGGGCGCCGGATACGGGGACTGCAACCCTGGGTATGGAGAAGGGCTAGCCTCGGCGGCCATGTTCACTCGACTCAAGTGGTTCGCTCTCGGATCCGCCGCGA